>JAKJBT010000052.1 GCA_022706865.1 Bacillota bacterium | reverse complement strand
GTATTTCATATTTTCTCCGATGTAAAAAAGATCGGTACGCAAAGCGATGAATTATATTGGTACAGGAGATATGCGCATCTTAAATATCAGGTAAATTGTTATCAGACCTATACCCATAATCAAAGCTGGAACTATTACTACAATTATGATTTTGATGACACTTTGCTTTGGGAGCAGATGCAGGGCCTTGCCGGCCAGGTTGGCAGTATGCCTAAAAGGAACCCGACAAATGTGAGCTACAGCAAGGGCCCGTTAATATATTGGGAAAACTCAAGCGGCAATACACGAAAGAGTTATTACAATGTTACCATAACTTGTTCCAATGACGTTAAAACATATGGTGTCATAGAACAACAAAAATATTACGACAGGCTTGACGGTAATGGTGCTCATTATTCGTGGGACTATCTGAAAAGCGAGTCGGTTTCAATTGACAATAAATGGACACGGGAAGAGAAAATCTCTAATGTAACCTATGATGTATACAGCATGGATTTCAGCAGGCTGAACACTTTGCCGCTGCGTAACGGTTCTGACAGGCATATGGTTTTTTTGTCGGACGCATCAAGTAAAAACTTTGGTTCGGGTTTTGGAAATTATTTTTGCTTTGGGGATATGACAGATTCTTTAATGAGTTTTATTACGGAAAACAGGTTTGAATTATATGGTGTTGTGCCTGAGGAGACAAAAGACATGACGATTCTCCCGGACAAAGTATCAAAGGTATTCCCATTGGGAGATACGACAATACTATATATGCAATCCGGTGAAATCATGAAATTAGGGGATAAAGTATTGGCAGGCACATTGGCAAACGGAGAAAAAATGTTCCCCGGCCCGATATCCGGTATGGGCGGTATAAAACAAATTATACACAGGTATGCTTACACATATTTATTAATGGATAACGGATCAATCAAATATTTATATAATTACGGCAATGATATTTTAAATTTACCGGGCATCAGCGGAATAACAAAAATATTCTATGATTCTAGTTATATCTACGCTGTTAACAGCAGCGGCAAAATATTTGAAATAATTAATGACCGGGTAACTCCATATAATAATTCTTTTGTATGCGATAGAGTCATAACACTTGAACCTAATGGGCCCCCCGTATTTATATCAACCGATGGAACTGCTTATATGAGATACTATCAATCCGACAGGTTATACAAAACAGAGTCATACTATTTTACACAACCCCGTATAAGAAACAAAAATACCGGAGCTATAAGTTATTTAGGCTCTATAAAGGATGCAGCCGCTTATCGTATATCGGGCAGCAGCTATCAATACGGTTATCCCATTGCCGTATTATTCACATCCGGCTTAATGAGGCAATTTGTCGGCACTGCACAAACAGTGATAAGCGATGACAGATATTACACCCAATATACGGAATTTCTCTACGATCCCGTTTATTATATTGACGAAGCCAATGTTGACAGAATTGAAAACAGTCAGGCAAGCATTTTTATTTATAAGAAAGACGGAACTGTTAAAATGCTGACAACTGATTGGCGGCAGGAGCACGGCGAAGACGGGTATTATTGGGCTCCGGTACTTAGAAACTATTTGGTTAACGTCCCGTTATCAAATATCCGAAGTACTTATAAAACACCCGGTAAATACTTTATTACTGACAGTAATGATGTAACATATTTATACAACGGATGCGCCAGAAATGAAAATCCTGTTATCGGAACAACTCTGATCAATATTGGGACAGGTGTTAAAAAAATACAAGAAAGGGCTGTTTCCTCATACAGATACCTATATATACTTTACAATAACAAGACCGTAAGAGAAATAAGCGCCGTTAATGAAAGCTCATACATAAGCAGTAATATACTTCTTCCTTATGACAACATAAAAGACATAAACAGCTCTAACAAAAATACCTATTTATTGACTTCAAACGGTCAAATTTACGGAACGGGAGACAGCAATTACGGACAGCTTGGATACAAGGGCTATGCTTCGAGTGGATTTGTTAATTCATACCCTTCTACAATTAATTATGATTCGGCAAAAACATATCTGTCCTTGCTTGATATTTTCAGAGGCATGGCAAACAGTGAATTTTTCGCTGCCGGCCAGTATACGGCTGCGTTTAATAAAATATACAACGGTTATCAGAACAACGGAGACGGAAAAGTCTATGTCCTTCTCGGCGAAGATATGGAATACCAAAGTACTTACAGCGATTACGAAAATGACCCCGAATATTGCAGAAGATGGAGAATCTGCCATGATCCCGACTATTTTGACAACGGCATGGGGTTATCCGCATATCATAATCCGGCGGGCTTTACGGACAATCCTCCTGTAAAGCTTGACAAAGTAGGAAAATATATTATCAACCTTAAGGCAAGGGATAATCCGATAAGCGATCTCAGATTTCTGAGCGACACCGATGAAGATAAGAACTACTACAAATGGAGTCTGGGGGAGCAGAGTCTGACAGCGTATGTCCATAGGCGGCCGATAGCCCGGCAGCGTATTACAATAGAGGACAACGGCAATGGAACATATCGGGTAAAAGCCTTTGATGCAGGCAGTTACGACCCGGATCATACAAGCAGGGCCGACAAGGGCATAGCAGCCCGTGAATGGAGATGGAGAGACGACTCCCGCATGGTATGGCACTATGAGCAGATGGATAAATCAGACTGTGATCCCCAAAAAGTATATACCCTGCAGCTGAGAGTACGGGATCTGGAAGGAGCATGGTCCGGATACAATACCATTGAGATAGCCAATAATCCTCCCGTTGCACTATTCTCAATAGAAAAAAACCCGATTTTCGATAATGAGATGCTGCTGGTTAAGGATCAGTCCGTGACACAGAGCTTTGCAGCTCTCACAAGATGGCATTGGATAATAAAAAAATACAATGAGGATGATACCCTGCCGGATACTGATATCCAGAATGATCAATTTTCTGCCAGTAACGGCGGAACTGGAGACATGGCAGGTTATGATACCAATGTAAAAACCGGCTACTCGGATACAGGGGCCGGCAAGTACAGAATATATTTGCGAGTGAAGGACAGTAACGGAATGTGGAGTGACGAAGGTACAGACAGCACTTACAATCTGAATGGCTTTTATGCCATGGATTTTATAGTACAGGAAAGCTTCAAAATGAGCAATTTCAGAGTGGTTTTGATAAGAGACCTTCATCTGGAACCTTACTATAATGTCAATGGGGAATACCGGGACAAACCTTTTTATGCAGACTCCATGGCAATAGACCCGTCAAACTTCATGATAGGCGGAGTAAGCCTTGTACCGGGCTTCAGCAGTCTGACCAAAGGCTATCGTTTCGAGTTTGAAATCGACACCACCAACTTCAATGAAGCCGATGATACTCTGGAGGTTGTACCGGCGTTTTATCCTTATACCAAGGGGATACCGGGATTCAGAGGGGCTGAGACGGACTTGTACTGGGAGGATTCGGACAAAAGGTTACACAAATCCGGTGAGGGGGGACATTCAAAATGGGAGACTGTTGTACTGGACAGCAGCAACAGGATAATAACCGGAGAGAATGAAGCAACCTGGCGGGGAGAGTACTTCATTCCCGCAACATCCTGGCTTGTGCCGCAGGGGACCTCCGCGGCCGATGCAAAAGCCAACAGAATTAATGAAGACATCATTGTGAATTTCACAATAAGAGGATATAGGGATGGTGAAATGAAGTACGACTACAACGAAAAGCAGTGGCCCGCGGAAAGAACAGAAATAAAACACCCCTATGAAATAGGGGATGTGATAAGATACGACCACACTAAGAGCAGCCTGGACGATATAGATATTATAATAAACAGACCGTGAGACGCGGGGACGTTTCACGTGTCTTACTTCTCATTGTCCTCGGAATCGGTATCCGGCGGCGGCAGATCAAGCTTCGGCAGTACTTCTACAAGTATCTTGGCCGGTTCGCTTACTGCGCCATGGGTATCGGCTACCACAAGAGTGACTTCAAATTCGCCGGGATCAACGAAGGTATAGGCTATACCCTGAAGCTTGGATTTAAATATAGAGGTCCCGGCTTTTGATATATTCCACAAAACAGATTTTATGCTGTCACCTTCATCGGGATCGGTAGATTCATTGGTGAATATAACCTTCTCACCTTCGAAAACCTGTATGCTGCTTGCGGTAAACTCAGCTACGGGTTTTGAATTGACGGCAGTCCTCTTAAAAGTAAGCATATCCCAATCCTTCATAAGCATCCAGGCCCCTCCCGCAACCAGCAGTACAAGCACCAGTGCCGCAAGCCTCTTTAAAGGGGTGAGCCTTCTTCTGACCTTGGCTTTCTGGTAGTTCGCCCTAATCTGATTATCCACGGATCCGCTGCCCATAAAAACAGAATACAGAAGCAAAGACTTAAAATCATTATAAAGCTTTGCCATGGATTCATACTTTCCTTCCAGACAGCTCTGCACTATCGGGAAAAGGGCAGGGGGCATGTTGTCCTTTGCATAGTTCAGATCAGCAGCCGCTGTGTTTGAATAAATTGCGCAGATGAGTTCCCCTACTCTTCTTGACACATCACTTCGGGTCACTGCCAATATTTCAGGAGTGAGCTTGAAATTGCAATTGAAGCAGATATTTCTTTTATTTGTAACTGCGATATTATCCATATCGCAAAGGGAATAGGCAACAAAAGGACTGAGTTTTTCAATTTCAATAAGTTGGGAAAGTAAGCTGTCGGTTAAGAACATCTTATCCGTGAGCCTGAGGCTGTTGTCTGAAAGAAAGGCTTCCATGGCGGGTCCTGAACAGATATTGCAGACTACATAGAAACAGAAATCTTCGTAGAGGGTTTCAACGATATTTCTGATATAGTGGCATTTTTCTTTTGAAAAGCTGTCTTTCATGCCGTAGATGGTGTCGGCATCCTTGAATTCGTTGATTATGAATTGCTGCGAATCTTCGGAGCCGGATAATCTGCCTAAATATATCGACTGCAGCTCATTTGAGAATAAGGTATCGATTATTTCATACTTTTCTGCAATAACACGATTGTCCATATAACCACCCCATCCTACAATATTCTACATGAAACAATATTTTCCTCTTTAAAATTACCAAAATTTAATATATTTTTTATTATATATGGAGCACAATTTCATTCTGAGCACAAAAAAAAGTGCACCTTGTTCAAGGTGCAATATGAGTGGGGTTAACGATTGTGTGTGTATCCATAAGCTATGAGTTATTCAGGGGTTAAATACAAAGTAATTATAATATATAAAGAATGAATATGCAATAGGTTTGTGAAAGAAATGTGAAGAATTTGTGAACTAATGGTAACAGATTAGACAGACATGTAATTTAACGGCTGTAATAACTAAATATTATGCATGTTCCGGGAACCTTCTAAATTATTGATTAATGCACACTTACAGATATAATGGCAGCAGCTTAAATATTTTTATATGCATAAATATACATCACTCATAATTTATTCAGACTAATATGCACTACTCTCTCATACTGCAGTATTTTTCTATTTCCATAATTAATATACACAATTTTCTCATACTGCAGCATTTTTCTATTTTCAAATTAATATGCATTATTCTCCCATTATGCAGCATTTTCTTATTTGTAAAACAAATGTAATTATTGTAATTATGAAGAATATCAGCGTATATGGTATAATTTAACTGGACTAATTTACTTCAGCCATTAGAGGAAAATGTCGATAAAATATATGTAGTATTGAGTCGAGGAGGTACGTCATGAAAAAGCTTATATCATTCTTATTGATGTTTACGATAATATTTCCTTTGTTTTCTGATGTGATTACAGTTAATGGAGCTGTTGAGATATTAGGAGTCCGTTTCGAACGAATCAAGGATCCTGCTACCGGCATTACCAGAGAAGCACTTTACATATATGGTTCTGAATTCGAGGAGCCAAGAGTAAGAGCGGGCGTGTTGGGCAATATCACCGTTACTGTGAACGAAGCTCTTTCCGATGAAAATACAATAGTTATAGATGATGAAAATTCATTGAGGGAAATGAAGGGCAAGCTGAACATAATAAGGGTCACTTCGGGGGTCGGAGCAGGAGCTGTTACGGTAACAACGAATGTGGATCTGCAGTCTCTGCCTACCATAAGCGGCGTATCCAGTGCAAAGGTGTATGTGGGCAAACCGCTTACCATAATGGGAAGCGAATTCGGCGGACTGGGTATAGCTGACGACGGCTTTATCGACACCCTGTATATCTCCAACAAGTCATATAACATGGAAACAGAGTGCACTATTACCGGAGGCTTAATCAGCATAGCAGCGGTCAAGGACCCAATTGACCAGGGAGTTTCGGACATAAGAATAGAAAGAAGGACCGGAAATAACGAAATCATAATTACATACAGCAACAGCATAACGGTAGTAAACGAGTTGACCGGAATACAGGTTGAAAGAATAGACCCCAATGCGGGGCCCAAGAATATGAGAAACACAATCAGCATATACGGGCAGCCGGGTTTCTCCAATTTTTCCGATGACATGAAGATATTTGTAGACGGTGCTGCAGGGATAAACAAAGGGACCATAAAAGACGATGGCGGACTGATAATCGGAGTGAGCTTCGAGCTGCCTACAAGAGCCACGGCGGGAGTAGTGGACCTGGTTCTGACCTCGGCGGATCTGGGAAGCGAATTCGTGATACCCGGTGCCTTTGTATACCTTGAGTTAGGAAATACCCTGCTGATAGACTCCAACGGTATAAACCCAAATTCCAAGAAGGAAACCCAACAGGTGATTACACAGATTAAAGGGCGGAACATTGGTCACTTCACCGGATCAGGCTATGACAAGCTCAGCGGAATAAACAGTGCTGCATATGAAATAATAGGATATGAGGACTACGGTGATTACACCATGTTCAAGGATACTCCCTACTATAAGGTGAAATACACCGGCTTATATCAATCCTCAACAGAGCCGGATCCGGTGGTTGTTACCATAATAAGGCAGATCAGAACCCTGATAAGCGGAGAGGCAACGGTAACAGACCAGGTGTACGGAGGCATCGATTACACACCGGCTTTTACCCCGGAGAAGGATACTATTTATGTGAAACCTCCGGATGTCACATTGCTGGTAAAGGAACCCACAAGAGTTGACGTGGAAATACAGACAATAACCACAATATTCAGGGAAACGGGAGGAGCCACCCCCGAGATAATATACAACAGGAAGGAAAAGTACGTTGTCCCCGAAGGCTTTACATACTATCCCAATGAAATATATCCGGAGATTACTTCCGTTACTCCCGCCTACGGGCCGGGCAACAAGGAAATATACATGACAATAAGGGGTAAGAACTTTCAGGTTTTGGAGGACGGCACCAAGCCAAGGGTCACAATAGGAGGCAGAGAATGTATCGTGTCCGGAGTTTACGATGCGATGGACAAGGTTGTAGACGGCAAGATAATAACCCTGGGAACAAAGATCAAATTGAGGCTGCCGGCCGGTACACCAATTTCGGGAGCGGAAGATGTGATAGTCATTAACCCGAGCAACGGGCAAATGACTTTGATTAACGGCTTTGAATTCAGGACCCCTGCGGATGAGACCAAGATGCCCTTTATCGATTCCCTGAAGGAAAGCTATGCGGACATGAAGGGCGGAGTAATAAGTGGCGAAAGGGTGCTGATCACAGGAGGGAACATATTTACCTCAGCGGATGAAACCCCCAGAGTAGTAATAACCATAGACGGAGAAAAGGCCGACATAGTGGGGAAGGTATCCTCTGACGGAAAGACTGTAACAATTATACCGCCTCCCGGCACCACACCGGGAATGACAAAGCTGCAGATCATCAACGAAGACGGTTCCATGACCGACGCTGATTTTGAATACAAGCTGATTACCACCCAGCCCAAGATCACAAGGATTGTTCCCACAAAGGGCGGCAAGGGCACAAAGCTGATAATCAAAGGTGAGGACTTTGTGTTGCCGGATCATTCCGTAGACAACAATGATCCCAAGAAAAAGGGTTCAGTCGTGCTGCTGGGCGGGATTGAGCTTAATGCGTATAAATATGATTCCAATGGTGTAATAACAAATGTTGATCCTGGTCCGGGTCCGGATCCGGGCCCCGGAGATCTGACCAGCGATATATATTTTCATAATGTTTATGACCCTGACGGGCCGGGGCCGCTGCCTTCCTATACCCTGGACGGTCATATGGTAAAGGTTCAGGATATTACAACAATTTATGTGGATTTGCCGGAAAGGTTCTACAGCTTTGTCGGAGGAGCTGCTCCTGTACCGCCGTATTTAAAATCCGAGAAGATTCCCGTAGGGTCACTTAAAGTGGAGGTCCTGAATCCTGACGGTGCCAGGAGTAAAGAGGATATACGCTTCAACTATATGGATCCTGCCACAAAACCGGTAATAGCAAGCGTTACCCCCAACAGCGGCGCTGTAGCGGGGGGTACGGTGGTGACCATAACAGGAAGCGGATTCAAAGAGAGTTTTATTGAGGTGTATTTCGGTTCCGAGAAGTCGGAGTCGGTGGAATATATAAACGGCACTCTTATAAGGGCTACGGTGCCCGATTATCCTTATGCTCTTCCTGCAGGCCAGGATTTCCTTGATGTTCCTGTTATGGTATTGAACTATGACGGAGGAGCAGCTGTTTTGGAAAATGGCTTCAGGTACAGGATACCCGGCAGCAATCCGGTTATTGTTTCTATTACACCCAATAATGGCTCATCGGCAGGGAATGACAGAGTGCTGATTGAGGGGCTGGATTTCAGAAGAACCGCTGATTTTAGTGATGATGGGCTTCCAAAAGTGTATTTCAACGGTCGGGAAGCTGAGGTGATATGGCCGGCGTTAAATACCACAACAATAGCCGAATCCCTGACGGTAATTACGCCTCCCAGCCTTACTTCAGGTGCTGCAGAGGTAATACTGGTCAATCATGATTCCGGTACCTGCATATACAGAGGCTTTACTTATGTAATGTCCAGGCCTTCCATAACCAGCGTAATGCCGGAAAGGATAAACAGAAGAGGAAATGTAAATGTACAGATAAACGGAAGCGGCTTTAGGGCAGGCAGTTTGGAGAATCTCTTTGCCAGTGCGGTTGAAAAAGCGGACAGGCATGTATCCTCAACCGTATATGAAACCGTATATGCGAAGGATGTAATAGAGACATTGGCAGCCTTCGGGGATTTTGAAACCGGAGATAAAAGGATTATTGACACAGTAGTCGGACCTACATATGCGGAAATAGGGGACTTAAGGTTTGACTGTGAAGTCATGGGAGGAGCAACGGAAAGGGTAAATGTCAGAATATCCCTGGCTTCTGACAGCACACACAGCACAATAAGAAGGTATAGGATGGACGGAGATGTGAAGACCTTTGATTCAATGGCGGAGGCGGATATAACCATTGGCTCCTCACATCTGTTTATAATAAACCATGAAATGGATTTAAATAAACCCGGCATTTATGATGAAGGAATACTTGTTGAAACATCTCCTTCATCAGTAACCATAACAAGAAGGATAGCACCTTATGCAGACATACAGTATGACGGCACGCAACTGACCGTCAAAGCGCCTCCTACGGATAGACTGGGGCAAAGAAACCTGTATGTGATAAATGACGACGGCGGCAAGGCATCAAAAGGGATTACCATTATGAGCCCCGACAGCAGCCCTTGGATATTTGCCATTACTCCGGTGAATAAGGCAAGGGATATGATTACGAACCAGATTGTGGATTTCGTACCGGAAAACATTGATGATTACTCTGAGATATTCACCTTTGTACCCCTGGACGGGGGAGCTTTCATGACTATATCAGGCTCTGACTTCAGAAGGAATGTGAAGGTTTATCTGGATGACAGGCCTGTGGAAATCTTAAGCAAGAGCATAAATGACGATCAGCTTGTTATTAAAGTGCCGCCGGGAGCAGAGACTGATCTGGGGAAGGACCTGAGGATAGTTGTTGTTAATGAGGACGGAGGCACCTATGATTCCTCAATGCTGCCGAAGCCTCATTACATAAGGTATCAGACCCAGGACAGCAATCCGGTAATTGAGCGAATAGTTCCTAACAAGTCCTCCAGCAGGGGAAGCAACTATATAGCAATACACGGGAACAACTTCAGGGCGGGGGTAAAGGTATTCATTGAAGGCGTTGAAGGAACTGCGGAGAGAGGCTACTTAAATGCACAGGGACAGCGTGTAAAGGAATCCGAGTACTTGTCTGTTTTGGTTCCCACCGGTCTCACACCGGGAAGTAAGACGGTACAGGTACTGAATACTGATTTTGGATTTACCGAGTTAAGAAACGGGCTGACAATAATAAGTACACCGGAGATAACAGCGGTATATGACGACAGGAATGAAGAGATAAGACCCTTGGTGCTTTCTGTTGAAGGGGGCGAAAAAATACGCCTTGAAGGAATACAGTTCATGGCGGGCATTAAGGTAATATTCGGAGGTACACTTAAGGCAAAGTCGGAACTGGCGGAAGGAGAATCAGGCCTGGAAGGGCTCAACATAAACAACGCCGAGATGGTCGTAATCGGAGGGACAGTTGTTACGGATGCAGTTTTGAATTCGTCCGGAGATATAATCTGCACCACTCCGAAGCTGGATATGGGACAGACAAGCATAATAGTGATAAACAGCGACGGAGGAATCAGCAATAAAGTGGAGGGAGTTTACCAGAAGCCTGTGCCGGATACACCGAGAGGCATAAAGGTGGAAGCGGTGGACGGAGACACTTTGAAGCTGGAATGGGATAAGGTTGAGGATGTCAGCTATTATGAACTTTATGCAGCGGTTAGTGAGGACGGAAAGTCAGTCACCGGAGGGTTCCGCTACCTTGGCAGCATAGTACCTGCAGAGATCGGCAACAACAGGCTCAGATATTATTTGGACGGACTTATGCCATCCACATGGTATAATATAAGGATAAGGTCGGTCAATCTGTTCGGAGCTTCGAATTATTCAACCTCCACAGGCTATACCAAGACTCTGGATGAAAAGACGGTATCCTATTATATGGATGAGACCGAATACGAAGGAGGACTTCAACAGAAGGACAGCGTAATAGTTAACGGAATGGTGGTTACTTATACAATAGGGGAAAAATCAGCGGCAAGCAGCAGCGGAGCAAAGGCAGACTTCAATCAGCCGCAATATGTGTCAGCTGATCAGAAGATAGTCAGAATAAGCTTCGGACTTTTGAAGAAATACCCCAAGAGCAGGCTGAGCATAATTGACAGGGATCTGGATCTTTCAATGAACCTCTCAACCCTTGACGTAGAAGAAGTGTCAAAGGTAGAGAACAGCCTGAGATCCGATGCCGATATGAGGGTAATACTGGACCGCTCATCGGGGCCTGAGGATGATCAGATAAGGATCAGGCTGCCCAGGGGCTACAAAATAATAATGAACCCCTTCGGCATCAACCTGAACATGCAGGTGCAGAATACCGCAACAAGAATAAAGAGCTTCAA
>JAKJBT010000051.1 GCA_022706865.1 Bacillota bacterium | reverse complement strand
ATATAATCAGAAGACCTGTGATTACCGAAAAAAGCATGAGCGAAATGGCAGACAAGAAATACACCTTTATAGTTGATGTTAATGCTAACAAGACAGAAATAAAAAATGCTGTTGAAGAGATATTCAAGGTAAAAGTAGACAAAGTCAACACAGTCAAAGTATTGGGCAAAATGAAGAGAATGGGAAAATATGAAGGAAGAAGACCCGGCTACAAGAAAGCAATCATAAAGCTTACAAAAGATAGCAAGGGCATCGAATTCTTCGAAGGACTGTAAAAGGAGGAGAAAAAATGGCAATTAAAAAGTATAATCCGACTTCTCCAGCTAGACGTAATATGACGGTTTCAACCTTTGAAGAAATTACAAAAACCGAACCGGAGAAATCCCTGGTTGAAATATTAAAAAGTAAAGCTGGAAGAAATAATTACGGCAAGATAACAGTAAGGCATCAAGGGGGCGGACATAAGAGACAGTATAGAATAATTGACTTTAAGAGGGACAAAGTTGATATACCGGCAAAGGTTGCAGCAATCGAGTATGATCCTAACAGGTCTGCCAATATCGCACTTCTTTATTATGCTGACGGCGAGAAGAGATATATTATTGCTCCTAACGGACTAAAAGTAGGAGATACAATAATATCCTCAGAAAATGCCGACATAAAGGTCGGAAATGCTTTGCCTTTGAAAAGCATACCGATTGGTACAGTGATACACAACATAGAGCTTAAGGCAGGCAAAGGAGCTCAGCTGGTAAGGGCAGCAGGAAACTCTGCACAGCTTATGGCAAAAGAAGGGGAATATGCACAGGTAAGGCTTCCATCCGGAGAAGTCAGAATGATCAGGACCGAATGCAAAGCAACAATAGGCCAGGTAGGGAACCTGGACCATGAAAATATTTCAATAGGCAGTGCCGGCAGGAAGAGGCACATGGGCATAAGACCGACAGTAAGAGGCTCTGTAATGAATCCTGTAGACCATCCTCATGGAGGCGGCGAAGGCAGGTCACCAATAGGAAGGCCGGGGCCTGTTACCCCTTGGGGCAAGCCGACACTTGGATATAAGACCAGAAACAATAAGAAAGCTTCAAGCAAGTTTATTGTTAAGAGAAGAAATGAGAAATAGTACTCGAAAGGAGGCAAATCAATGAGCCGCTCAACAAAAAAAGGACCTTATGTTGATGAGAAGCTGTTAAAGAAAATTATAGATATGAATAAGACCAACAAAAAGGTTGTGCTTAAGACCTGGTCAAGGAGTTCAACAATATTCCCTGAAATGGTCGGCCATACTATAGCTGTATATGACGGCAGGAAGCATGTTCCTGTATACATGACAGAGGATATGGTAGGGCACAAGCTGGGTGAATTTGCTCCTACCAGAACTTTCAGGGGTCACGGGCACCATACGGAGAGGTCCACAGCTCTGAAATAGGAAGAAGCATTAAACTAAGCGATAATACGGAAGGAGGTATTTCCTGTGGAAGCTAGGGCAATAGCTAAACATATTAGAATTTCCTCAAGAAAGGTTAATATAGTTATAGATTTGATAAGAGGTAAAAAGGTCAGTGAAGCCTTTGCAATATTGAGACATACGCCAAAAGCCGCATCAGTGTTACTGGAGAAGCTCTTAAAATCAGCGGTGGCAAATGCTGAGAATAATTATGAAATGAATGTTGACAAATTATATATTTCAGAAATTTATGCCACTCAGGGACCCACTCTTAAGAGGTTTAGAGCAGCTTCACATGGCAGAGGTGTAAGGATACTAAAAAGAACAAGCCATATTACATTGGCGGTTAAGGAAAAAGAGTGAAGAAGGAGGGATTTAAGTGGGCCAAAAGGTAAATCCGCACGGACTAAGGGTTGGCATTATTAAGGATTGGGACACAAAATGGTATGCAGATGATAAGAGCTTTGCAGATTTTCTTGTAGAAGATAATAAGATAAGAGAATTCTTGAAAACCAAGCTTTTCACCTCAGGGATTTCAAGAGTTGAAATAGAAAGAACTGCCGGAAAAATAAAGATTAATATACACGTGGCAAAGCCGGGTATGGTAATCGGAAAAGGCGGAGCCGGTATTGAAGAGCTTAAGAAGCAATTGGAAAAGCTCACTAACAACAAGAGTGTTACAGTGAATATTACAGAGATAAAAGTACCGGAACTGGATGCTCAGCTTGTTGCAGAAAATATAGCGGCACAGCTGGAAAAGAGAATATCATTCAGAAGGGCAATGAAGCAGTCAATGCAGAGGACAATGAGAGTAGGTGCCAAGGGTATTAAGACTATGTGCGCAGGCCGCCTTGGCGGAGCAGAAATTGCACGAAGTGAATGGTATCGTGAAGGAACAATTCCTCTACAGACTTTGAGAGCAGATATAGATTATGGATTCGCAGAAGCACATACTACCTATGGAAGGATAGGTGTTAAGGTCTGGATATATAAGGGGGAGGTTCTTCCACAAGCCAAAACTCGTCAGAACGAGCAGGCTAAGCTGAATGAAGCAGCTGCGGAAGGAGGAGAAGCATAATGTTGATACCAAAAAGAGTCAAACACCGTAAGCAGATGAGAGGCAGCATGAGTGGCAAAGCAACAAGAGGCAATTTTATAGCATATGGTGAATTCGGACTTCAGGCTACTGAGCCGGGCTGGATCACAAGCAATCAGATTGAAGCCGCCAGACAGGCGATGACAAGGCATACAAAAAGAGGCGGAAAGATATGGATAAAGATTTTCCCGGATAAACCGGTCACTCAGAAACCTGCCGAAACACGTATGGGTTCCGGTAAGGGTGCTCCTGAATACTGGGTGGCAGTTGTAAAACCGGGCAGAGTATTATTTGAAGTAGCGGGTGTTGAGGAAGAAGTAGCCAGAGAAGCTCTTAGGCTGGCAGAGAATAAGCTTCCCATAAAGTGTAAGTTTGTGACCCGCCGGGAAACTGAGGAAATGGTTGGTGATACAAATGAAAGCTAACAAGTTTCGCGATATGTCGGTAATAGAACTGGAACAGAAGCTGAATGAATTAAAAGGAGAGCTTTTTAATCTTAGATTTCAAATGGCTACAGGACAGCTTGAGAACCCGATGAGGGTAAAAGATGTAAAGAAATCTATTGCTAGAATAAAAACCATCCTTAAAGAAAATGAACTTAAGTCTGTACAGGCAAAGTAGTAAGAAGGAGGTTTAGACATTGGATAGAAATAATAGGAAAACAAGAGTCGGCAAGGTTGTAAGCGACAAGATGGACAAAACAATAGTTGTAGGCATTGAGACATTGGTTCGTCATCCTCTTTACGGCAAATCGATAAAGAGAACAACTAAGTTCAAAGCCCATGATGAAAACAACGAATGCAAGATAGGCGATAAAGTTAAAATTATGGAAACAAGGCCATTGAGCAAGGATAAAAGATGGAGACTTGTTGAAATAATCGAGAAGGCCAAGTAAAATTCCGAAAGGAGGGTTTTAAATGATTCAACAGGAAACACGGTTGAACGTAGCGGACAATTCCGGGGCAAAGGAACTGCTGTGTATTCGTGTAGTAGGCGGTTCCACCAGAAGATATGGAAACATAGGCGATGTAATAGTTGCTACTGTTAAAGATGCAACACCAGGCGGTGTTGTTAAAAAGGGAGAAGTTGTAAAAGCTGTTATAGTAAGATCTGTAAAGGGCAAAAGACGTCCGGACGGAAGCTATATAAAATTTGATGATAATGCAGCAGTAATCATAAAAGAAGATAAACAGCCAAGAGGAACCCGTATATTCGGGCCTGTAGCCAGGGAGCTTCGTGAAAAGGATTTTATGAAAATAATATCCCTCGCACCTGAAGTGCTTTAAGGGAGGTGTTTTGAATGGCAAATGCAGAAGGTAAAAAATTACATGTTAAAAAGGGAGATACGGTGGTGGTGATCTCCGGCAAGGATAAAGGCAAGAAGGCCAAAGTGCTTATAGCTTTACCGCAGGAAGACAAGGTACTTGTTGAGGGTGTAAACATGAGCGTTAAGCATAAAAAGCCCGGCAAAAATATGCAGCAGGGCGGAATAATACATCAGGAATCGCCGATATTCAGTTCCAAGGTTATGCTTTGGTGCGACAAATGCAAAAAAGGTGTAAGGCTGGGACACAGAATACTGGATGACAAGTCAAAGGTCAGATACTGTAAAAGCTGCGGCGAAATATTGGATAAATAGTCTCTGAAGGGAGGTAATAAGAAATGGCCAGACTAAAAGAGAAATACCTGAACGAAGTAGCTCCTGCAATGATGCAGAAGTTTCAATATAAAAGTGTGATGCAAATACCAAAACTTGAGAAGGTTGTTATAAATATGGGCTTGGGTGATACTAAAGACAATGCCAAAGGCCTTGACTCCGCAGTATCTGAGCTTGGAACAATAACAGGACAGAAGCCGGTTATAACAAAAGCAAAAAAATCGGTAGCGGCATTTAAAGTGAGACAGGGAATGTCTGTTGGCGCTAAGGTTACTCTTCGCGGCAATCAGATGTATGAATTCCTTGATAAATTATTCAATATAGCTCTGCCGAGAGTTAGAGACTTCAGGGGCGTATCTGTTAATTCATTTGACGGAAGAGGCAATTACTCCCTCGGAATCAAGGAACAGCTCATATTCCCTGAAATAGAATATGATAAAGTTGATAAAATAAGAGGCATGGATATAATTTTTGTAACCACAGCCGAGACTGATGAGGAAGCAAGAGAACTCTTGAGACTCCTTGGAATGCCTTATGCAAGCTAATGCAGAAATTTTGCGAAGGAGGTTAAATTGTGGCTAAAAAATCTATGGTATTAAAGCAGCAGAGAACACCAAAGTATACGACCAGAGCTTACACCAGATGCAAGATATGCGGAAGGCCTCATGCCTATTTAAGGAAGTTCGGCATCTGCCGTATCTGCTTCAGGGAGTTGGCTTATAAAGGGCAAATACCAGGTGTTAAGAAGGCCAGCTGGTAATTTCAGAAGTAGGAAGCCGGAAGTCGGAGGCAGTAATATGAGCGGCTTAAGACAGAAGGTATATATATAGTACTAATTACGAAGTCGAAAGTTAGGGTTCAGGACGGTCTGAAGAAATGAGACTTTCGATCTCTAACGACAGGCATCAGAAAAAGGGAGGTTAAGATTAATGGTTACAACTGATCCAATTGCTGATATGCTAACCAGAATCAGGAATGCCAATACAGTCAAGCATGATACTGTTGATATTCCTGCATCCAATATGAAAAAAGCTATTGCGCAGATCCTGCTTGATGAAGGATATATAAAGGGTTACGAAATAATCGGAGACGGAAGCACAAACACAATCAGAATCAGTCTCAAATATGGTTCAAACAAGCAGAAGGTAATAACAGGATTAAAGAGAATCAGCAAACCGGGACTTAAAGTATATGCAAAAAATGAAGATATACCAAAGGTACTTGGAGGGCTAGGCATAGCAATCATTTCAACATCCAAAGGCATAATGACGGACAAGAGCGCGAGGCTCCAGGGTGTCGGCGGAGAAGTGCTTTGCTACATTTGGTAATATCTTACGTATAGAGGAGGTGCAAGCATGTCACGTATAGGGAAATTACCTATTGAGATTCCCCAGGGAGTTGAGATAAAAATAGCTGATGACAATACGGTTTCAGTAAAGGGACCTAAAGGTCAGCTTATAAAGAAGATGCATGAAGATATTAATATAGCGATAGAAAACGGCAAGATATTAGTAACAAGGCCAACCGACCAAAAAATGCACAGGGCACTCCACGGACTTACCAGGGCGCTTTTGAACAACATGGTTGAGGGTGTTTCGAAGGGATTTGAGAGAGTACTCGAAATAAACGGCGTAGGATACAGAGCTGCCAAGTCGGGCAAGAAGCTCACACTTACGATGGGTTACTCACATCCTGTTGAAATGGATGATCCGGAAGGGATAACAACAGAGGTACCGGCTCCGAACAGAATAATTGTGAGGGGCGCGGACAAGGAAAAGGTCGGAACACATGCTGCCAATATCAGAGCTGTAAGAGAGCCTGAGCCATATCTCGGGAAAGGCATTAAGTACTCTGATGAAGTAATCAGGCGTAAAGAAGGAAAAGCAGGTAAGAAATAAATAACAAAGGGGTGACACAGGGTGATAACTAAAGTCAGTAAAAACAGTACAAGGCAGAAAAGACATTTAAGAATGAGAAAGAAAGTTGTAGGTACTGCGGAGAGACCCAGATTAAATGTTTACAGAAGCCTTAACAACATATATGCACAAATAATTGACGACACAAAGGGTGTTACTTTAGTATCAGCCTCAACACTGGATAAAGAGTTAAAGGATAATCCAGGTCATGGCGGAAACAAAGAGTCAGCTAAGGCCGTTGGCACATTGGTAGCAAAAAAAGCATTAGATGCCGGCATTAAGCAGGTTGTTTTCGACAGAGGCGGATATATATATCATGGCAGAGTCAAGGAGCTGGCTGATGCAGCTAGAGAAGCCGGATTGGAATTCTAGGATAAGGGAGGGAAATAGATGCAGCCAATAGATGCAAGTAAACTTGACCTTAAGGAAAAGGTTGTTGCCATAAATAGAGTTGCTAAGGTTGTTAAAGGCGGCAGGAACTTCAGATTCAGCGCCATTGTAGTGGTTGGAGACCTGAATGGCTATGTGGGAGTCGGCACCGGAAAATCAGTAGAAATACCTGAAGCAATAAGAAAGGGTATCGAAGATGCCAAGAAGAACCTTATTAAGGTATCCATAGTAGGTACTACAATACCTCATGAGGTTGTTGGAGTTGCCGGAGCAGGCAGAGTGCTTCTCATGCCGGCAAAAGAAGGTACCGGTGTTATAGCAGGAGGCCCCGCCCGTGCAGTTCTTGAACTGGCAGGCATAAAGGATATAAGAACAAAATCCTTGAGATCAAATAATCCAAGAAACATGGTAAATGCAACGATTCAAGGCCTTGCTTCATTAAAAACAGTTGAAGATGTGGCAAAGCTAAGAGGAAAAGCGGTTGAAGAGATAATAGGCTAGGAGGGAAGTACCTTGGCTAAACTTAAAGTCAAACTCATAAAGAGTATAATCGGTAGGAAAGATGACCAGATAGCTACAGTAAAGGCTCTGGGACTCAAAAAAATTAACAGTGAAGTTGAACATAATGATACACCTCAGATAAGAGGTATGATACAGAAAGTTATACATTTGGTTGAAGTAAAGGAAATGTAATCAAGGAGGTGTAAATATGAAATTACACGAGCTTAAACCTGCAGAAGGTTCAACGAAGTCTAAGAAAAGACTTGGCAGAGGTACGGCAACCGGTCAGGGCAAAACCGCAGGCAAAGGCCAAAAAGGACAGAAATCCAGGTCCGGCGGCGGTGTAAGGGTTGGCTTCGAAGGCGGACAGATGCCTTTGTATAGAAGACTGCCGAAGATCGGTTTCACCAATATATTCAGAAAAGAATATGCTGTTGTTAACCTCAGTGACCTTGAAAGATTCGATAACGGAACAATCGTAAATCCGGAGGTATTAAAAGAAGCAGGCTTGGTAAAAGCTATGCTTGCCGGTGTTAAAATACTCGGCAATGGTGATCTTACAAAAAACTTGACGGTTCAGGCACATAAATTCAGCAAAACAGCTGCAGAGAAGATTGCAGCAGCAGGAGGAAAGGTAGAGGTGATTTAGGGTGTTTAACACATTAAGAAATGCTTGGAAGATTCCTGATCTGAGACAAAAAATGCTTTTTACACTCGTAATGCTGATAATATTCAGACTCGGAAGCTTCATTCCTGTACCTGGTATGAATACCGAAGCTTTGTCACAGCTTATTCAGAGCGGCGGTTTGCTCGGATTTTTTAACACTATTTCAGGTGGAGCATTTGATAACTTCGCAATATTCGCAATGAGCATAACACCTTATATTAACTCAACTATTATTATGCAGCTTCTCACCATTGCAATTCCGAGTCTTGAAGCCCTGGCTAAGGAAGGGGAAGAAGGCAGAAGGAAGATAGCACAGTACACGAGATATGGTACGGTTATTCTGGCGCTTATCCAGGCCCTGGCCTTGTCTTACGGACTCAGAGGTTATCTTTTGAGAACAGACGCTGCATCTATTATATTGGTTGCACTTTCGCTCACAGCCGGAACAGCATTCCTGATGTGGCTGGGCGAACAGATAAATGAAAAAGGTATCGGTAACGGTATATCTCTTCTGATTTTTGCCGGTATAGTCTCAAGAGTGCCGGGTGGAGTTTTGAAGATTGTAGAACTCTACAAGGTAAAATCAACAAATCTTATTGAGATCGCTTTCTTTCTGATATTTGCGATACTGATAATAATGGCTGTTATATTTATTCAGGAAGGTGAAAGAAGAATACCGGTACAGTATGCAAAGCGGGTTGTCGGCAGAAGGATGTACGGGGGACAGAGTACTCATATTCCGCTTAAGGTAAATCAAGCCGGAGTAATACCAGTTATATTTGCAATGTCACTAATAGCATTCCCGGGACAAATTGCACAATTCTTTCCGAATTCTGCAGCATACAGGTTTTTCAACACATATTTGAGTTGGGGATCCTGGATTCATGGTATACTATATGCATTGCTGATCATTGGATTCACATACTTCTATACAGCAGTAACCTTCAACCCTATAGAGGTTGCTAACAATATCAAGAAGTATGGCGGATTTATACCGGGAATCAGGCCGGGAAAACCGACCTCCGATTTTATAACTAAATCACTTAACAGAATTACTTTGGTAGGTGCATTTTTCCTCGCTGTCATAGCTATAGTTCCGATATTCCTTATGAACTTTACAGGTATCAAGGTGTATTTCGGAAGCACTTCACTGCTCATAGTTGTCGGTGTTGCAATGGACTTCGTAAAGCAGGTGGAAGCACAGATGGTGATGAGGAATTACCAGGGATTCTTAAAATAGATTAGGGGTTGTATTAAGCGCAGTTGTGCGAAATTACGCACAACTCCGGATTGGAGAGGTAGAAATGAGGATAGTGCTGTTGGGTTCGCCAGGATCCGGCAAAGGTACCCAGGCGAGCTGTATAGAGAAAGAGTTTGGAATACCGCACATATCCACCGGGGATATATTCAGAGACAATATCAGCAGAAATACTCCTATTGGAGCAGAAGCAAAGAAGTTTATTGAGAGAGGTTTACTGGTTCCGGACAGCTTGACTCTCAGCATAGTAGAGAACAGACTTCTTGAAGATGACTGTAATGAAGGATTCCTGTTGGACGGTTTTCCAAGAAACATAGCTCAAGCTGAAGCTTTAGACAAGGACCTTGAAAAAATGGGGAAAAAACTTGACGCAGCTGTGAACCTTGAAGTATCTGCCGAAACAATTATTGAAAGAATGGCCGGCAGGAGGATATGCAGTGATTGCGGAGAAAGCTATAATTTATGCTTTTTAAAGCCCGCGGTGGATGGGATCTGCGACAAGTGCGGAGGAAAGCTTTACATCAGGGAAGATGATAAGCCCGAAACAGTCATGAACCGTTTGAATGTATATAAGAACCAGACATTCCCTCTTATAGATTACTACAATGGAAAAGGAATTCTGATTTCTGTAGATGGTGAGCAACCTGCCGAAAAAGTATATAAGGATATCTGTGAGGCATTGGAGAGATTTAAATGATTAGCATAAAGTCTCCCAGAGAAATCGAGCTGATGCGAATAGCAGGCAGAATAGTTGCCGAAACCCTTGAGCTTTTAAGTAAGGCAATCAGACCGGGTATTACTACATTGGATCTTGATACAATTGCAGAAGAGTATATAAGGGAAAGAGGAGCAATACCTGCATTCAAAGATTATAACGGGTTTCCTGCCAGCATATGTTCATCAATAAATGAGCAGGTCGTACACGGAATACCGGGGCCTATAGCGTTGAAGGACGGAGATATAATAGGCATAGATATCGGAGCCGTTTATGACGGATATTATGGGGATGCAGCCAGGACCTACGGGATAGGGAATATTGATAAGGAAACGGAAAGGCTTATAAAGGTAACTGAAGAGAGCTTTTTCAAAGGTATAGAATACGCTCTGCCCGGTAACCGGTTGTCTGATATTTCCCATAGCATACAAAAACATGTGGAGTCAAACGGGTTTTCTGTAGTCAGGGATTTTGTCGGGCATGGAATAGGCAGAAGGATGCATGAAGATCCGCAAATACCTAATTACGGGCTGCCGCACAAGGGACCCAGATTAGCGGCCGGTATGGCGCTTGCAATTGAGCCCATGGTAAATCAGGGCAGATATGCAGTAAAGATCCGGGAAGACGGTTGGACAGTAGTAACGGCTGATGGAAAACCATCGGCACATTATGAGAACACAATTGTCATTACAAATGGCAAGCCTGAAATACTGACGCTTTTGTAGTTGGTTGGAAGGTGAATATATGCAGGATATAAGTTTGGGACAGATAGTAGTATCAGCCGCAGGACGGGATAAAGGCTGCAAATTCGTTGTTTTATGTATAATTGATGAAAAGTATGTCTATATTTCTGATGGGGACATAAGAAAAGTAGAGAAGCCTAAGCTTAAGAAAGTAAAGCATCTAAAAAAGCTGAATCATGTTGCCGAGAATATTAAAGACAAACTGGAATCTTGTGAGAAACTCAGTAACAGCGAGATCAGGAAACTGTTGAAATCTATTGATTGATATCGGGAACGGGAGGTTTGATTACCTTATGTCAAAGCAGGATGTAATAGAGGTAGAAGGAAAAGTCGTTGAGGCATTGCCAAATGCAATGTTTCAGGTAGAACTTGAAAACGGTCATAAAATTTTAGCACATATATCCGGCAAGCTCAGAATGAATTTCATAAAGATTTTGCCCGGAGATAAAGTTACAATAGAGTTGTCGCCTTATGATCTTTCCAGAGGCAGGATCACTTGGCGAGGTAAATGATACAGGGAGGGTTTAAGATGAAAGTCAGACCATCAGTAAAGCCTATATGTGAAAAGTGTAAGATTATCAGAAGAAAAGGCAAAGTAATGGTTATCTGTGAAAATCCTAAACACAAACAGAAACAGGGATAAAACCAGTTCAGGGGACGCGGCTGACCCATTTAGATGGGTGTTCCCGATTGATTTTAGTATAAACAAAAAGCAATTAGGAGGTGCAAGTACTAATGGCGAGAATTGCCGGTGTTGACTTACCGAGAGACAAGAGGGCAGAAATTGGGCTCACGTATATATTTGGTATTGGAAGAGCAACATCAAATAGAATTTTGGCAGAAGCAGGTGTAAGTCCTGATACAAGGATAAAGGATCTTACTGAAGCAGAAATAGGCAGGTTAAGGGAAGTAATCGACAGAAGCGTTAAAGTTGAAGGTGACCTTAAGAGAGATATAGCTTTAAACATCAAAAGATTAATGGAAATAGGATGCTACAGGGGATTACGCCACAGAAGAGGTATGCCTGTAAGAGGGCAGAGAACCAAGACAAACGCAAGGACAAGGAAAGGTCCGAAGAAGACTGTTGGTGTAAGAAGAAAGTAAAATGGTTTTGAAAAGTAATTGGTAAATAAGGAGGTTTGCTTTAATGGTAACAAAGCCAAAGGCTAAGAAAACCAGAAGA
>JAKJBT010000154.1 GCA_022706865.1 Bacillota bacterium | reverse complement strand
AAATGCAAATACAAGTTTTAATGTTGCGAAGGAAACAAAAGATATAATAGAGGACAGCTTCAGGAAGTTCGAAGACATAAGAATTAAAATACAAGAATCCAAGGAATACAACAAGAAGGTGCTTCAGGCTCTGGACAGCCTGGATGAAAAGCTCCGGGCAATAGATACAATAACTGAAGCTGTTGAAGGTATTGCATCCCAGACACAGCTGCTGGCGCTGAATGCTGCAATAGAAGCAGCCAGGGCAGGAGAAGCAGGCAGGGGATTTGCGGTAGTTGCAGGCGAAGTAGGGAAGCTTGCGGACGACTCTTCTCAGTCAGCAAAAGAAATCAAGCAGCTGATAGACGGAATTACCGGCCAGATAAGCGAGTTGTCGGTCAATATAAAGGATGAGGCGGATGCCATAGATAAGAATCTGGTATACGCAACGGAGGCATTAAGTAAGTCCGATACTATAAACGATACACTTGTAAGCAACATGCAGGCGGCAGGGAAGATAACAACACTTACAAAAACACAGCTTACAAGTATTGACAGCATTGAAAAGCAGATTGAAATGATTAATGATTTGACGCAGCAGAATGCGGCAGTATCGGAAGAAATAGGAGCATCAACCCAGGAACAGCTGGCTACCATTGAAACAGTCCATGGAAACATTCTGCAGTTAAAAGAAAGACTGGAAGAATCTGATTCGATTATATCAAACTTTATGAAGGGCTTCCAGCTTAATGATTCAATAAGGGAGAAAATTAGAAAAACTCAGGAATTGGTAAAGGAAATAACCAGCAGGGGAGATTTGTTTGATTCTGATAAGAGTTCCGTTGAAAGATATCTTAAGGAGCAGCAAAGCAGATATGAGTATGTTGAGTTTATGGCATTAATTAGCTCCAGCGGCTATTATGAGTTAGCGACTCAGGATGTCGATGAAAGCCTTAAGGATTGCAGTGCAAAGCCTTACTTCACAAGGGCGATCCAGGGGGAAGAATATACATCGGAGGAGTATATATCGGTCGTTACCAATAATTATAATATAACAGTGTCAATGCCTGTCAGGCAGAATGGGACAATCAGGGGAGTATTAATGGCGGATATTAATATAAATGAGAACTGATTAATACAAGCAATTCGATAAATTACGAAAGTCCGGTAACAGACAGCCTGTTCCGGACTTTATTTCATATTGAATTTCATTTTTCCGGGTTTCACTTTTCCATACAGTTTAATAAATTGAAGTAGGGGGTTATTAAAACCTTACTTCATTTTACCGGGAGGGGAAAAAGTGAAGCCCTACAAGACAAATCCTGTGATAGTAGAAAGGATTTGGGGAGGAAGGAGATTATGCAGTTACAATAAAAATGTGGGAGATAAAAACGCAGGGGAGAGTTGGGAGACGGTATCACCGGAAGGAGAAATTCCTGTGCTGATAAAGCTGATAGACGCCTGGGAAACCTTATCGGTACAGGTGCATCCCGATGATGAATATGCAATAAGGGTTGAAAATGCACGGAATGGCAAGAGTGAAGCCTGGATTATTTTGGAGTGTGAGGAAGATTCCTTTATTATATATGGATTCAACAGGATGGTCCGGAAGGGTGACCTCAGGGAGCTGCTGGAAACGGGGCTTATTTCCGGAGTACTTAACTATATAAACGTGAAAAAAGGAGATTGTATATTTGTGCCCGCAGGTACGGTACACAGCATCGGAAGCGGTATATTGGCATATGAAGTGCAGCAGCCTTCAGACCTGACATACAGGATTTATGATTGGAACAGAACAGATTCCCGCGGAAAAGGAAGAGAGCTGCATATAGATAAGGCGCTGGATGCAATCAATTACTCTTCGGGATTACCCTGTGTGTTTAATGTTTATGATTCATTAGAGGATGGTATTTTTAATATAATTGAATGTGAATATTTTGCATTAAGCTTTAGATTTATCAATAAGGAGGAGTACCACTTTTATGAACCGGGCAGGTTCAGGGCCATTACCGCAGTATCGGGCAATTTGCTGCTCCGATACGAAGATTTTCAATTGCCGGTGAAAAAGGGGGATACTTGTATAATACCGGAGGAATACGACAGGGAAGTCAGGGTTGAGGGGCTGGGGGCTGCGGAATATATCGTGGCTGCCGGCAGTAATTAAGATGTAACACAATTTTAGTGAATTTATGATATAATAACCATTACAATAGTATGAAAACAATGTTTAATTGAAAGGGGTGGCAATATGACAGCGAGTATCAGATTGGATAACAATGAAGCAAAGCAGACTAAACAGATAATAAGGTTTTTTAAGAAAGGCGTAAAGATCAGATACAATAAGAAGCTTACAGGGAAGGTCAGGCTATATATCAGTGAAAAGAATTCAGTGAAGAACATTAGTGATATATTGTCACTTTATGAAAACAGATTGAATTAATAAAGAAGCATATGCAGCCATGTACTGAACTGCTCCCCTTATAGTAGACAGTTAAAATAATAAACTGTTTACTGTAAGGAGGAG
>JAKJBT010000153.1 GCA_022706865.1 Bacillota bacterium | reverse complement strand
GGTGCAGCGAATTTCTTTGGCATAACAAAAGACAACAGCTTTGTTACTCCAAAATCAGATTCCATTTTGCCAAGTATAACAAAATATTCCCTTCTGCATGTGGCGAAGGAATATTTGGGGCTTAAAACGGAAGAAAGAGACATATATATCGACAAGCTTGATGAGCTTGCTGAAGCAGGGGCATGCGGAACAGCCGCAGTTATTTCGCCGATAGGAAGCATTACCTACAAGGGCAAAAAACATGTATTCCACAGTCTGACTGAGGTAGGGCCTGTAACAAGTAAACTATATGATACACTTGTCGGAATCCAATTCGGAGATGTAAAGGCGCCTGAAGGCTGGATGGTGGAAGTAAAATAGCACAATAGAAGGATGATGCGACGTAGTTATTAGCATGTAGTCTACTCCAAGAGCACTGGCCTTGTATATCAGCGAGCACTTATTGGCTTTGGGCAACAGAATCGAGAGAAGATACGAAGTAAAATCCGTGGGATTTACGTGAGGTAAATCCAGCACATACCAACACGAGGTTGGGTTTATGTGCGTCAGGATTTTACAAGTATCAAGCTCTGATTCTGTCCAAAGCTAATATCGTGCGAGTCGGTATATAAGGCTAGTGCTCTTCAGGATGACTGCAAACTTCATATAAGTCGCATTCTTTTATTACTATACTCCTATTTTTTACTCGAAAACCTCAATCAGGCTGCCGAAGAGTTCACTGTTCTCCTTAATTTTCATTTCACTTCCCAATACACAATAGCTCCGTCTCTTCATAAGCTCAAACATCATATCAGACAGTTCCCTGATATCCTGCTGCCTTGTGCCGAGAATTTCCTCCCTTTCCTTCTGCAAATCCTCTGCTGTGATTTTCCTCATATAATTCTCAATGGCCCTTTCACCCTTCATAAACGGGGTCAACGGCAAGTCCAGCTTGCTGATTGTTCCGATAATATATTTTGTCATTTCCCTTTCTTCAATCTGGAAATTCTTCATATAGCCATACATTTCATCATATACCTTTAAAGTTTCCTTCAGATTGGGATCCCGGTACGAAACCATGAACATATTGCCGTTCTTTTCAAAGCCTGAAAAAGCACCATAAGCTCCCCCCTGAACCCTGATACGGTTCCAAAGGTAGCTGTATCTGGATATTGTCCTTAGTACCTGCAGCTTCCCTGTATAGGGATAACCCAGCTTGATGAAGTTATAGCCCTGAGCTACATACTGAACCTTACCCTGGGTCATCAGCCCTTCATTAAGTGACTCAGCTTTAAAAGCGTATTTTACCGCCGGATGCTTCTCATTGCCTAAGTCCTTAAGCACCAGGCCCAAGCCCCCGGCAAACCTGTTATAATCATCCTCTTCACAGGTCACTCCTGCAATAAGGCCTTCTTTTCTGAATATCAGCCTCTGCAGCTTATGAAGGTTTTCTTTCACCTCTTCTATTCTGCTTTCAAAATTCCTTTCTATATCAGCGATGAACCTGTAATAAGTGAGTCCGGAGATAGCCTCCAGATAGCTTCCTTCCTGGGAGAAGTATGAAAACAGCCTTTTGCAGGCAATTGTGTATCCCTCATTGGATATCCTCATTTCAATTCTGGACTTGTTCTCTTGTATTATTTCCTTGATCCTTCTGGAATCATCGAATTTAGTCTTTGCAACAATCTCACTTATAAGCTCAAACATCTTTTCTGTCTTGCTTGCAAGAGCCCTGCCCCTTATTGAAAATACAGGGTGGTATTTGCTGTCATCATCCTTTTCGCCGTAAACTTGAGTGCTGAACCTGATGCCTCCGGTATGCATGTCAATTTCCTTTGAAAGCTCCCCATAACTGTAGTTTTCAGTACTTATCCTCCCCAGTATCCCTGACAGCAAAGGAATATACGGCAGCAGCTCCTGAGGCACGGCTGTAGTGTCAAATAAAAGGGCAGCATATACAATATCATTGGTAAACATGTGGTGTGTAAGAACCTTGACCCCCGCTTCCTCCTTAACCTGTTGAGGAAGCACCTCACTCTTCCTGTCTATATCCTCTATCGAAAGCATCGGTATAAGCGCAAGCTGCTCAGGTGTATCAGGAGTATCCTGCCACTTTTTAAGCTCCCTGGTCTCCTTCACCAGCTCCTGAAGCTGCTCTTCGCTCATTTTGGCCTTGATGCTCCTGAGCCTGGCTTTTGTCTCTTTATCCTTCTCCTCTGACAAGCCTTTCTTAGGCTTAAGCACCAGCAGTGAGCTGTGGTTGTTTTTCAGCAGGTATTTTTCCATCAGTCCTTCAAAGTATCTGTTATTAAGCTCTGCTCTTATCTTTTCAAATATATGCTCATATCGGAGATGCATTGCAGGGTCCTCGTCGTAAAGCCAGCTGTCCATTATTTTTATATTATATATGAGCCCCTTGGGATAACCTTCAGAATCCGCTTCCCTCAGCTGGAACTCTTTCAGGTTGACCGCCGCCTCCGCCAATTGACTGTCCAGCCCGTCACGCACAAGGCCTTCCAAGGTATTTGAAACCACTCTTTTAAAATCTTCCA
>JAKJBT010000050.1 GCA_022706865.1 Bacillota bacterium | reverse complement strand
AAGAGGTGCTGGAAGGAATAGTGAAGTATATACCCCATCCTGCCGGAGATGAGGATGAGCCTTTGAAAGCTTTGATTTTTGACTCCTTCTATGACAGCTATAAAGGGGTTATTGCCTATATAAGAGTTATGGACGGGATATTGAAGCCCGGAATGAATATGAGAATGATGTCAAACGGCAAGGAATACGAAGTGGTGGAGGTAGGCACCCTGAAACCCTGGCTGAACCCTACCGGCCTGCTTATGGCAGGAGATGTGGGTTATGTAACAGCCAGTATAAAGAATGTAAAGGATGTCCGCGTGGGCGATACAATTACCGATGCGGATAATCCCTGCAAGGAAGCGCTTCCGGGCTACAGGAAGGTTACTTCAATGGTGTATTGCGGTATTTATCCTGCAGACGGAGCAGATTACGACAATCTTAAGGATGCCCTGGAAAAGCTGCAGCTTAATGATGCAGCACTGCTTTATGAGCCGGAGACTTCTATTGCACTGGGCTTTGGCTTCAGATGCGGCTTCCTGGGGCTTCTGCACATGGAGATAATACAGGAGAGGCTGGAAAGGGAATATAATCTTGATCTTGTGACTACCGCACCAAGTGTAATATATCATATTACCAAAACCAACGGAGAAAAGCTTGAGGTTTCAAATCCAACAAACCTGCCCGCTCCCCAGGAGATAGAATATATGGAGGAACCCATTGTTAAGGCCACTATAATGACTCCTACGGAATACGTAGGAGCGATTATGGAGCTTTGCCAGAACCGCAGGGGCACCTTCAGGGATATGCAGTACATGGAGGAAAAAAGAGCCATACTCAATTATGATTTACCTCTGAATGAGATAATATACGACTTCTTTGACGCATTGAAATCCAGGACTAAAGGCTACGCCTCCTTTGACTATGAGCTGAAGGGATATGAAAAGTCAGACCTTGTTAAGCTGGATATACTGCTTAATACAGAAGCGGTTGATGCACTTTCCTTTATAGTACACAAGGATAAGGCATATGCCCGGGGAAGGTCAATGGCTGAAAAGCTTAAGGAGGTAATTCCGAGACAGATGTTTGAGATTCCCATACAAGCGGCCATCGGAACAAAAATTATTGCCAGGGAAACTGTAAAGGCATTGCGCAAGGATGTACTGGCGAAATGCTACGGCGGAGATATTACAAGAAAAAAGAAGCTTCTTGAAAAACAGAAGGAAGGAAAGAAGAGAATGAGGCAGGTGGGAAGTGTGGAGCTGCCCCAGGAAGCCTTTATGTCAGTCTTGAAGCTGAATGATTAAAGAGGGTGAGCAAATGAAGGAAGTGGGTTTGTACATCCATATACCTTTCTGCAGGAGCAAGTGCCTGTATTGTGACTTCAATTCCTTTCCATGCAGGGAGGATGATGCGCCGGAGTATACGGAAGCGCTTCTCCGGGAACTTAACGCATATCAGGAAAGGTACAATTTTATTTACAAGACAGTATTCATCGGTGGGGGAACTCCCACCGTTATTAATTGCAGGCTTATAGGTGAAATAATGGATAAGATTGCGCCGCGGATTAAAGCCGGAGCAGAAATCAGCATGGAGTCCAACCCTGGTACTGTAACCTTTGATACATTGAGGTACTATAGAAGTCTTGGGATAAACAGGCTCAGCATAGGCCTGCAGGCGTGGCAGGCAGGACTGCTGAGAGGCTTGGGAAGGATTCACACGGCCGGGGACTTTTTAAATGCCTACTATTGGGCAAGAGAATCCGGATTTGACAATATAAATACCGATTTGATTTTTGCTCTTCCCAATCAGACCTCCGATATGTGGAAAGAAACTCTGGATAAGGTTATAAGCATAGGCGCGGATCATATTTCCTGCTATAGTCTTATACTGGAAGAAGGCACCGTATTTTATAATTTATATAAAGAAGGTAAATTGCAGCTGCCTGACGAGGAATCAGACAGGGAGATGTACAGAATTGCAGTGGATACGCTGGGTTCCAACGGCTACCGCCAATATGAGATATCCAACTTCGCCCGGAAGAGCATGGAATGCAGACATAATCTCGTGTATTGGAGAAATGAGGAATACCTTGGCGTTGGAGCCGGAAGCCACTCCAAGCTGGAGGGGAGAAGGTTCTGGAATCATAAAGATATTGACCGGTATATCAGCTTGGTCACGGAAGGAAAACTGCCGGTGGAAGGGCAGGAGGAATTATCCGTCGATGAGGACATGTGGGAAACGATATTTCTGGCACTGCGGCTCAATGAGGGGTTGGATATGGCAGGCTTTAACAGTAAATACGGGGTTGACTTCCGGACGAGATACGGCAGCCAACTAAAAAGGCTCATGGCTCAAGGCCTTGTATTTATTGAATCAGACAGGCTGAAGCTGACAAAAAAAGGGATAGACCTGTCTAATTCTGTTTTTGTGGAATTCGCATAATTCTTCTGATAAGCAGAAAAAAATTGTAAAACCTATTGACAAAAATATGTGACAATGTTATTTTAAAGACAGAATTAGCACTCAATACAGTAGAGTGCTAACAAGGGCGGTGATATTGATGGATATGGGAAGCAGGAAAAGACTTATATTGCAAGCTATAATAGAAGATTATATAAACTCCGCAGAGCCTGTCGGATCAAGGACAATATCCAAGAAGTACCTGACGGGGACCAGCCCTGCTACAATAAGAAACGAGATGTCTGATCTTGAGGATATGGGATATATTGAACAGCCCCATACATCAGCCGGAAGAATTCCCTCAGACAAAGGCTACAGACTTTACGTAGATAAGATTATGAAGCAGAATACAATTAATGAGGCTCAAAGGGAAATGATAAAGAGGGAGTTCATTGAATCCCTGGGAGAGATTGACCGGCTGATAAAGCATGCCTCAAAGCTGCTTTCACAGATGACTCAATATACATCCATAGTGATGGCTCCTCAGTTCCGCAGAACCAGCATAAAGCAGGTGCAGCTTCTCAGGATAGACAGAGCAGTAGTATTGGCGGTAATAGTAACAGATGCGGGGATAATAAAGAACAGTGTCCTAAGATTGAAGCAGGATATTCAGCCGGATATCCTCGTCAGAATAACCAATATGATTAATGACAAGATGGCGGGGCTGAATGTAGAGGACATAGAAAGATTTGACCTTCAAGACATGCTGAACAATTCCCTCGGACACAGTGAAATAATTGAACAGGTGGTGCCTGAGCTTATACAGACATTGTTTTATTCCGACACTTCAGAAGTGTACCATGATGGAGTTTCCAACATATTGAATCTTCCGGAATACAGCGATATCAAAAAAGCAAGGGATTTCCTCAATACAATGGAAGAAAGGGAACTGCTGTTTAGAGTGCTGAATGATGTTCGTGAGGATGTAAAAATAAGCATCGGCAAGGAAAACAACCTTGAACAGTTCAAGGAATGCAGCCTTATAACGGCAACCTATAAGATTGACAACAAAGTTATCGGCTCGGTTGGGATAATTGGCCCGACAAGGATGGAATACTCCAAAGCCATTTCTATTGTTGAGTGTATGACAAATAATCTCAGTGAGATATTGACGAATATTCTCAAGAGGTAATCTTAAATATAAAACTTAAAGGTGGTCAGATGAATGAAGCAAAAAAAACAAAAAGAAGAGGAAAATCCGCAGGTCAATAATAAGGCTGAAGAGAATACGGCTGAAGAGACTTCTGCACAAGCAGAAGAAGCAGTTCCCGAACAGATGGCGGAGACTGATAACAAAGAGATTCTCGAACTGAAAAGGCAGTCTGATGAATACTACAACAGACTCCTCAGAATGCAGGCAGATTTTGAAAACTATAAAAAGAGAATAGCAAGGGAAAGGGAAGACATGTACAATAACGCCCTTGAAACTATAACCGCACAGCTGCTGCCGGTTGTGGACAATATGGAAAGGGCAGTGGATGCGTTCAGAAAGGATAAACTGGATGAACAATACATCTCCGGAGTGGAAATGGTCTGCAATCAGATCATAGATATTCTTGGAAAGAATGGCGTCAAAGAAATTGAAGCCATGGATAAGGACTTTGACCCTAATCTTCACCATGCTGTAATGCAGGTGCCCGGTGAGGATGAGGATGAAAATAAAATAAAGGAAGTATTTCAAAAAGGATACATCCTGGGAAACAAAGTAATCAGGCCTTCACTTGTAAAGGTGTCGGTGAAGCAATAAGTGCTAAAAGTATAAGGAGGAAGCAATAAATGGCAAAAGTAATAGGTATTGACCTGGGAACTACAAACTCTTGTGTCGCTGTTATGGAAGGCGGAGAGCCGGTAGTAATTCCAAATGCTGAAGGCGGAAGAACAACGCCCTCGGTTGTAGGATTCTCAAAAACAGGAGAAAGGCTTGTGGGCCAGGTTGCAAAAAGACAGGCAGTTACAAATCCGGAGAGAACTGTTATATCAATAAAAAGGGAAATGGGAACTAATTTCAAAGTAAATATTGACGATAAAAGCTATACCCCTCAGGAAATATCCGCAATGATTCTCACAAAGCTCAAACAGGATGCGGAAGCTTATTTGGGTGAGAAGGTCACACAGGCTGTTATAACCGTACCTGCATATTTCAGCGACAGCCAGAGGCAGGCAACAAAGGATGCAGGAAAGATAGCCGGCCTTGAAGTGCTCAGGATAATCAATGAACCGACGGCAGCATCGCTGGCATACGGCCTTGATAAGGAAGAAAATCAGAAAATATTGGTATACGATTTGGGCGGCGGTACCTTCGATGTATCGATACTGGAGCTTGGAGACGGGGTATTTGAAGTATTGGCAACGAACGGCAACAACAGGCTTGGCGGTGACGATTTCGACCAGAGGGTAATAAATTATCTTGCCGATGAGTTCAAGAAGGACAGCGGAATTGACCTGCGCAATGACAGGATGGCAATGCAGAGGCTTAAGGAAGCTGCTGAAAAAGCGAAGATTGAGCTTTCGGGAGTGCTTCAGACAAATATAAATCTACCGTTTATTACTGCTGATGCAAGCGGACCGAAGCATCTTGACGTTACCCTTACAAGGGCTAAGTTCGACGAGCTTACCCACGATCTGGTGGAGATGACAATGGAGCCTGCAAGGAAAGCCCTGGCAGACGCAGGCCTCACAGCAGACAAGTTGAGCAAAGTGATATTGGTAGGCGGTTCAATAAGAATACCTGCGGTTCAGGAAGCCGTGAAGAAACTGACAGGAAAGGAACCATACAAGGGCATAAACCCTGACGAATGCGTTGCAATTGGTGCTGCGATACAGGCTGCAGTGCTGACAGGAGAAGTCAAGGATGTACTGCTTCTTGATGTTACTCCTCTTTCGCTTGGAATAGAGACATTAGGCGGAGTATTCACAAAGCTTATAGAAAGAAATACAACCATACCGACAAAAAAGAGCCAGATATTCTCTACAGCCGCTGATGGACAGAGCAGCGTTGAAATACATGTGCTGCAGGGTGAAAGGGAAATGGCCGCTTACAACAAGACACTGGGAAGGTTCCAGCTTAGCGGGATACCTCCTGCTCCAAGGGGAGTGCCTCAGATAGAGGTAACCTTTGATATAGACGCTAACGGTATCGTACATGTATCTGCAAAAGACCTGGGCACCGGAAATGAGCAGAAGGTGACGATTACAGCAAGTACCAATCTTTCTGACAGTGATATCGATGCAGCGATAAAAGAAGCAGAAAAGTTTGCTGCAGAAGATAAAAAGAGAAAAGAAGAGGTTGAAGTAAGGAATAATGCAGACAGTCTTGTATATCAGACGGAAAAGAACCTTAAGGATCTGGGAGACAAACTAAGCAGTGAAGACAAAGCAAGAATTGAAGCCGAACTGAACAATGTTAAGGAAGCCTTGAAGGGAACCGATACAGAAGCAATAAAAACTGCTTCTGAGGAACTTACAAAGGTATTCTATGACATATCGGGCAAAATATATCAGGCTAATGCGGGGGCCCAGGGGCCTGCCGGAGAAGCCCCGCAGGATGACAACACTGTAAATGCCGATTATAAGGTTGAAGACGACAAGTAATTAGTGATATAATATGCGCGAGCGCATATTATATCGATTATCTGATGCCAGTGCGATTTTTTGCTCCGCAAAACGCACATGTGCATATCATAAAATCAATAGATTTTATGATACGATTATTGCGGTTTAAAGGTACTGAGCAGGATACTTTTATAGTTTCCTGCTCAGTTATGATAATTATGGATACGAGAATGGCGTCATTATTCATAGACTGGTTTATGTAAAGGTGGAGAAGAAATGGCATCAAAAAGAGATTATTATGAAGTATTAGGCATAGATAAGTCAGCTTCTGAAGAAGATATAAAAAAAGCATACAGAAAGCTTGCAAAGAAATACCATCCTGATATGAACCAGGGTGACAAAAGTGCGGAAAGTAAATTCAAAGAACTGAATGAAGCTTATGAAGTATTGAGCGATAAGGACAAAAAAGCCAGATACGACCAATTCGGCCATGCGGGAGTGGATCCCAACGGGTTCGGAGGAGGTTTTGGAGGCTTCGGAGGCTTTGGCGGCTTTGGCGGATCAACAGGTACCGGCGGTTTTGAAGACATATTCGATATGTTCTTCGGCGGAACCGGAGGCTTTGGCAGCACTGGAAGCGCCAGGAGGAAATCCGGCCCTCAGAAGGGTGCGGATCTTAAGTACGAGCTTGAGATAGAGTTTGAAGAAGCAGCCTTTGGAGTAAAAAAGGATATACATGTAACAAGGAATGAAACCTGTAATGACTGCAAAGGCACGGGAGCAAAAGCCGGAACCAGCCCTGAGACCTGCAAGACATGCGGAGGAAGCGGTGAAGTAAGGTATACCCAGAGCACTGTTTTTGGAAGAGTTGTGAATGTAAGGACTTGTGACGAGTGCCATGGGGAAGGCAAGGTCATTAAGGAACCTTGTCCCCAGTGTAAGGGCAGGGGCAGCATAAGAAGGAGCAGAAAGATTACTATTGATATACCAGCCGGCGTCGATACCGGTTCTGTGATGCCGCTTAGAGGAGAAGGAGAACCGGGTTCAAGAGGGGGCTCCAACGGCGATCTGTATATTTATATGAGAGTGAAACCCCATAAGCTGTTTAAGAGAGATGGCATAAACCTGTACAGCGAAATGCCTATTTCCTTTACTCAGGCAGCTCTGGGGGATGAGATAGAAGTGAATACCCTTGAGGGAAAGGTGAAGTACACAATACCGGAGGGTACTCAGACGGGTACTACTTTCAGGATCAAGAATAAGGGTGTTCCAAGCCTGAAGAGCAAAGTGAGAGGGGATCTCTACTTCACAGTCAAGGTAAGTGTACCAAAGAAGCTCAGCGAGAAGCAAAAGGAGCTGCTAAGACAGTACGCTGCGATAAGCGGAGATGATATTGAGGACCAGGGGAAATCCTTCTTTGATAAGGTCAAGGATGCTTTTGGAAAATAACGAAAAGCTCGGTGATGCCGGGCTTTTTATGCATATATTGTAAATATTTATCTTATTATATATAATGTAAAGATGACGAATTGTAACATAGAGTACAAGCCCTGAATATTTTTATTGTAAGAGGATGATAGTTTGAAGTACATAGAATTGCAGATAATAACAACCACCGAGGCATCGGATGCGGTATCCGAGATATTGTATAGTGAAGGAGCAAGCGGGGTGCTCATAGAGGATCCCAATGACTTCAATGCATTGAATAAGAATGAAAAAAGCTGGGATTATGTTGAAGAAGAGTTGATAGAGCTGATGGGGAAGGATGCCAGGGTAAAGGGATATTTTCCTTCCGGGGAATTTAACGAAACCATACTGAAATCCATAGCTGACCGCGTTGAAAAGCTTGAAGGATTCGGCCTGAATAAGGGGAAAGGCACTGTTTCCACACGGGAGGTAAGTGACGAAGACTGGGCAAACGCGTGGAAAAAATATTACAAGCCGGCGAAGATAGGGGAACGGGTAGTAATCAAACCGACCTGGGAGGAATATAAGGCAAAGGCCGATGAGGTAGTAATTGAGCTTGACCCCGGGATGGCTTTTGGTACAGGAACACATGAAACAACAATTATGTGCATGAAGCTTTTAGAGAAGTATGTCAAGGACGGCAGCACGGTTTTTGACGTGGGCTGCGGCTCCGGAATACTCGGAATAACGGCTGCCAGGCTTGGCGCCGGGAAAGTGGTCTGTGTGGATATTGACGAGGTCTCCTGCAGAGTCAGCAGGGAAAACGCAGAAATGAACAAGGTTGCCGAAAAGGTGGATGTAAGATGCGGGAACCTTCTGAATGTGGTGTCCGGCAAGGCTGATGTCATAATTGCGAATATAATAGCTGATATAATCATTTCCTTCAGTGAAGACGCAATGAGTTTTCTTACCAGGGGAGGCATATTCATTTCCTCCGGAATCATAAGGGATAGAAGGGATGATGTTTTGAGCAAGCTCAGAGAAGAAGGCTTTAATATTCTTGAAGTGATGGAAATGGGAGAATGGTGCGCCATAGCGGCAGAAGGGGATTAGCATGCATAGATTCTTTGTTAAAAAGCAGAGTATTTTAAAAGACAGGATTATCATTTCCGGAGAAGATGTTCAACATATATCTAAAGTGCTTCGTTTAAAGTGCGGTGACAGGATAGTGCTGTGCGACGGGGAGGGAACCGATTATATTGCAGCTATTGAAAGCATGGCTAAGGATTCAATAGGCACAATGATACTGGAAAAGGAAGCATCAAAGGGGGAGCCGGATATTGACGTGGTACTGTATCAGGGCATACCCAAGTCAGCCAAAATGGATATTATTATTCAGAAGTGCACTGAAATGGGTATTAAGAGAATCGTTCCCGTAATTACTTCCAGAACTGTAGTAAGGCTTGAATCCGAAAAGGATGAAATGAAGAAAGCAGAAAGATGGGCTAAGATAGCGGAGGAAGCCGCAAAACAAAGCGGCAGAGGGATAATCCCTGATATCGGTATGCCTGTGGCTCTGCATCAGGCCCTAACTGATGCAGCCGGGCTGGATCTTGTAATCATACCCTACGAATTGGAAGCCGGTATTCCGGTTAAGGAAGCACTAAGCAAAAACAAAGCCGGAAGCATAGGTTTTTTCATAGGCCCGGAAGGAGGCTTCGAGCCTTCTGAGGTGGAAAAAGCAAAAGAGATGGGAGCGGTACCGGTAACGTTGGGCAGAAGGATACTTCGCACAGAAACAGCGGGAATTGCGGTACTCACAAGCATAATGTACGAGTATGATCAGATGAAGTAGGAGGAAATCCATTGAAAAAAGCGGCATTTTATACACTTGGCTGCAAGGTTAACCGGTATGAGACGGAAGCAATGACAGAGAGCTTTGAGAATGCAGGCTACGAGATTGTAGATTATTCCGAATTTGCGGATGTATATATAATTAATACCTGCACAGTAACCAATATGGGAGACAGGAAATCCAGGCAGATAATAAGAAGAGCCAAGGAAAAGAATCCTGAAGCCCTTGTTGCTGTCGTGGGCTGCTATTCACAGATAGCTCCGGGAGAAGTACTTGAGATACCGGAAGTAAGCCTGGTAGTCGGCACGGATGAACGCAGCAGAATGGTAGAATTGGTTGAATACGCAATGAAAAAAGAAGAAAAGCTTAATATGGTTAATGACATTATGAAAGTAAGGGAATTTGAAGAGATGCCCATTAAGAGCTACAAGAGCAGGACAAGGGCATTTCTTAAAATACAGGAAGGCTGCGACCAGTACTGCACATATTGCATAATTCCATATGCCCGGGGACATATAAGGAGCCGCAAACCGGACAGTATAATAGCCGAAGTAAAAGAGCTGGCAGAGAACGGCTTCAGGGAGATAGTGCTGACGGGAATACATGTTGCTTCTTACGGTAAGGACCTGGGGAATACTTCTTTGATTGATATAATTGAAAAGGTTCATGAAATAGACGGAATCCGGCGTATTCGGATGAGTTCCGTAGATCCCAATGTAATGACTGACGGATTCATTGAAAGGCTCAGCCGCCTTCCGAAAATATGCGGACATTTCCATCTTTCTCTTCAAAGCGGATGTGATGAGACCCTTAAGAGGATGAACAGAAAGTACACAACCGGGGAATACAGAAGGGTAGTGGAAAAACTGAGAGAAGTATTTGCCGATGTTGCAATTACAACGGATTTGATTGTAGGATTTCCGGGAGAGACAGAGGAGGAATTTCAGAAAACGGTTGATTTTGTTGACGAGATTGCCTTCAGCGGGATGCATGTTTTCAAATACTCACAAAGATCCGGCACTCCGGCAGCAAAGTATGAGCATCAGGTGAAGCCGCAGGTGAAGGATGCAAGAAGCAAGGTAATAACAGCAATTGCCAAAAAAAATGAAGAAAAATTCAAAAAAGCTTTTATCGGGCGCAGCAAGCCGGTTCTGTACGAGCAGCCATTTGATGGTCAAAAATCTCTTTTTGAAGGCTTGACAGATAATTATATAAGGGTCGTTTCTGAATCACAGGAAGATATAAAGGGAAAAATAATTGAAACAGTTCTCATGGAATTAAAGGAAGATTATATGACGGGAAGTATATATTAATTTATTCATTTGTGCAGGATTTAAGAGAATTTTGTTGAATATCAAAAGTATGTCATAGATTGTTGATATTGCAAGGTGTTATTTAAGAAAAAGCCTGACTGGACTAAGGAGGTGAAGTGATGAGCGATTGCATTTTTTGCAAAATTATAAATGGAGATATTCCCTGCAGCATGGTTTATCAGGATGAAACAGTATTAGCTTTCAAGGATATCAACCCACTTGCTCCGGTTCATGTTTTGGTTGTTTCTAAACAGCATATTGAGTCTGCCCAGGCTTTGAATGAGAGCAACTCACAGATTGCGGCACATATTTTCAGCAAAATTCCGGGCATAGCAAAGGAATTAGGTATAGCGGAAAGCGGCTACCGTGTAATTACCAATATCGGAAAAGATGGTGGGCAGGCAGTACCGCATCTGCACTTTCATATACTGGGCGGCCGCAAGCTTGAAAACACTTTGGGGTAGCCTAAGTCAAAAACCTGTTATTGACACTAATTAATCAAGTAATGTATAATAAACTGAGTATTTTATCGTATTCAGCAGAGTAAATCGGCGGATATGATAATAGTTTTGATTTATCCCACTTAGTAACGCAGTATAGCAATATACTGTAAGGATTGTTACCAGCGGAGGGAGGGAAATGTATGTCTGAAATTAGAGTTGGTGAAAACGAAACTCTTGAAAGCGCTCTTAGAAGGTTCAAAAAGAAATGTGCCAGGGCTGGGGTTTTGGCAGAGGTTAGGAAAAGAGAGCATTATGAGAGCCCAAGTGTAAAAAGAAGGAAGAAATCTGAAGCTGCAAGAAAAAGAAAAACAAAATAAAAGAAGGTTGATGTGAATGTCCCTCAAGGAAGTATTACAGGAAGACCTTAAGTCTGCAATGAGAGAAAAAGATGTTATAAGGAAAAATGTTATTACCATGGTGAGAGCCGGTATATTGCAGATTGAAAAGGACAAGAAAATTGAGCTGGATGATGAGGGTATTATAGAGGTAATTGCCAAAGGAGTTAAACAGAGGAAGGATTCGATACCTGACTTTGAAAAAGGCAACAGGCCCGACCTGGTTGAAAATATTAATAAAGAAATTGGTATACTGATGGGTTATTTGCCGCAGCAGCTTACCGAGGAAGAGCTCAACCAAATAGTTTCAGATACGATTTTTGAAGTAGGCGCTCAGAGCATGCAGGATTTAGGCAAGGTGATGAGTGCACTGATGCCCAAAGTAAAGGGCAAGGCTGACGGCAAATTGGTTAATTCAATTGTAAGACAGCATTTACAAAGATAAAAAAACGGAAATCAAGACATGGGGACGTTTCCCCTGTCCCACTTTCAGTGAGACACGCGAAACGTCCCCATGTCTTTTTCTCTGTATTTATGAGTTACCTAGACATAAAGGGTGAGTCTGCTTTTTATAAACCGAGAACAAATTGACACTGCCAATATTCATAAGATTACTGGAAAAA
>JAKJBT010000152.1 GCA_022706865.1 Bacillota bacterium | reverse complement strand
TTTTTTTTATTCATTTTATTGCCAACCGTCACAAAGTATTGGTGGTACATGATAATACTATTAATAAATCTATTTGTACATACCAATTACATAATCTGCTTAACATAAAAAAATTGAATTTATCAAAAATAATTGTGAGGTGATAAAATGAAGAAGAAAGTAACAGCATTTATAGTAATACTGTGCTTCACTATATCTATAATTCAGGTCTTTGCAGATATAACCTATACGGTGCGTTCCGGCGATACAATGTGGAAAATAGCAGTAAAACACCAGGTAGGACTTAGTGAAATAATTGCCAAGAACCCTCATATTAAAAATCCGGCACTGATTTATCCCGGCCAGAAGCTTACGATACCGACAACAACTGCAATAAACAACTTGGAAAATGAAGTGATACGCCTGACAAACATCGAACGTTCAAAAAAAGGATTGCCTGCCCTTAAGGCAAATTGGCAGCTTTCCAGATGCGCAAGATATAAGTCACAGGATATGATAAATAAAAATTATTTTGCTCATCAATCTCCGACTTACGGTTCCCCCTTCGACATGATTGAATCCTTTGGAATAAGAATGGCGGCAGGCGGTGAAAACATCGCAATGGGGCAGAGAACCCCCAAGGAAGTTGTAGCAGCATGGATGAACTCTCCGGGGCACAGGGGAAATATATTAAGCACGTCCTATACCGAAATAGGAGTAGGCTGTGCAAAAAATAAGAACGGAACCTACTATTGGACTCAGATGTTCATAAGACCCGGGAGATAGCATCTCCCGGCCCTATTTGCATACACAGTTCCTTCCTTTTGATTTGGCATTATATAACGCTTTATCCGCTGCCGCAATGACTTCTTCCGCAGTTCTGTGTCTTTCTTTTTTTTCTGCTGCTCCGATACTCACCGTCAAATAAAGCTTCTTGTATGAATTACTCTTTGTCACGATATCAGCAGGCTTTTCTTTTGGCCTGCTTTTACTTCTCTTTATGAAACCTCTGTTTGCAATATACTCACGAAGTTCTTCCAAATAAGGTACTGCTTCATCTGCAGTCTTGCCGGGAAAAACTATTGTAAACTCCTCTCCTCCATATCTGAAGGCTTTCCCTCCACCCCCGACACCTTTAATGCAAGCTGCTACAAGCTTGAGCACATCATCCCCCACATCATGTCCGTGCAAGTCATTGAATTTCTTGAAGTGGTCTATATCCAGCATTGCTATTGTATATTTGCTGCCAAGCTTCATCATTTCTTCTTTCAAAGCCCTTCTGGAAGGCAATCCTGTAAGTTCATCCAAATAAGCCATGCTGTGGGATGCCCGGATCACCACCGCTGACAGTATCAGCCCGGATACTGCAAACATTATTGATGCGGTATTTGCATCCTTGTTAAACAGCAGTGCCGCAAAGGAGAATAATGTTATGCCCATAAAGGGTGCATCATGATTTTTTCCCGTAATGGACTGCCTGGCAAAAAGAAATATAAGGGTAACAAAATACAGCAGTAATGATATATGCGAAAGATCCGGAATCAGCCTTATGTCTGCCGGAAACAGCTTAATATTGAATAGCTGAAGCAGATCCGAATCGTTGTACCATATTATCCAAGCGCCGATCAGAAGCTCCACAGCTATAAACAACAGCCGCATCCTTCCCCAGGATGACGCTATGCCTCTATCCCTTTGAATTGAAAAAACCAGTATATTAAGGGGCATATATACTGATGTCATTGACAGTATCATATAATAATATTCAACCCCATCCGGCTCTTGGGGGATTAATTGAAAGAGAGCCAGCTGGCACAGCATCAGCGTCAGGGAGCAAAAAAACACCCTGCTCCTGTTGAACCACCAGCCAAAAAACATAGCTGTAACAAACAGCACATAAGAAATATACTGTGAAAGCAGCTTTACGGTCGGCGGAGCTGCATTAAGCCAAAAGGAAACATAATATGCGATTATAAGAAGCAGGCAATTCATCCCCAAGGATATCAAAGCTTTTGTGATTTTATTCACTTTATTTATCCTCTCTCTCATTTTTTTCTTCTACAAGGCGCATATAGTATTGATACAACTCCGAATATCCGGCTGCTTCCTTTTTTCCCTTTTCGTTTATGGCATAAAGCCCTTTGGATATGTTTTCAAACCAACCATAATGATTCTTCTCAAGTATGATTGTAGTTTTTTTCTCATCGGTGCCAAGCTGTCTCAGTTCCCTGGGCTTTAATTGACCGTATTTCATCAGACAGCAGGCAATATGTATTGCCATTTCCCTATAAGCAGTCACAAGCTTTTGCCTCGAGCTTCCCCCGGTGTTAAAATCTCCATATCTTGCAGCAAACTCCTTTATCAGCCCCTGCCTTTTCTTTTTGCTCTGATTCTTACTCTTAATCATATCAAAGGCTGCCGGTTCAAACACGACTTCAGCAAAGGAACAGTCTTCCTTAAGCGAAACGACGATAAGGCCAAGCTGCAGCCTTTTCAGCATATAGCATAGACTCTGCCATCTTTTGGAGAAAAGCCCCCTGCCCGGTTTAGGCACAGCAATATAAACCATGTCTGCAAGCTTTTGTCTCTGAACGGCCT
>JAKJBT010000151.1 GCA_022706865.1 Bacillota bacterium | reverse complement strand
TATTCGTACCAATTTTGGTACGTTATTTTCTTTTATTCTCGGGAAGCCAATAACTGCAAGCTCTTCTAATATATATGGTATGGCATATAACTTGCATAGCTTGTATAGTATACAATCGGGGGTGATATTATTACATCAGGAATGATATTCAATATTCAACGGTATTCAATACATGACGGGCCGGGAATCCGGACAACCGTGTTTTTTAAGGGCTGCCCCCTTTCCTGCATTTGGTGCCACAATCCCGAAAGCCAATCCTTCGGGCCTGAGCTGATGGTCTATGCCAGAAGATGCATAGGCTGCGGAAAATGTACAGAGGCTTGCGCTCATAACGCCATATCAGACAGGAGTAAGTGCATTTCCTGCGGAAGCTGCGCAGAAGTGTGCCATGCAAAGGCAAGAGAACTTGCGGGTAAAAAGATGTCTGTCCGGGAGGTTATTGCACAAATCGAGAAGGACAGTATTTTTTACGATGAATCAGGCGGCGGCGTCACCTTTTCCGGCGGTGAGCCCCTGTCACAGCCGGAATTTCTGCTGGAGCTTATGAAGCAGTGCAAAAAAAGGGAGTTCCATACGGCAGTGGACACAAGCGGATATGGAGCTGCAGAGACAATAGAGGCAATAAGCAGATATACAGATCTTTTCCTCTATGATCTAAAGCTCCTGGATGATGACAAGCATATAAAATATACCGGCGTATCCAACAAGCTGATACTGGAAAACCTTAAGCTGATTTCAAGGCAGGGAAAGAAAATCTTTATCAGGATACCGCTTATACCCGGAATCAATGATGATGAAGAAAATATCAGGGCAGCTGCAGAGGTGATACGGAGTACTGCAGGTATAGAGCAGGTTAATGTTCTGCCCTATCATAATATTGCAGCGGATAAATATGCCAGATTGGGAAAGCACGGCAGCCTTAAGGACATTACTGTGCCTTCCGATGAATATATGGAACATATAGCGGAAAAGTTTTTTGATTATGGAATAAAAGTAAAGATAGGAGGTTGAAGCAATGAACGACAGAGTCAGGACGCTGAGACAAGAAAGCCTTGATGCCGTCCCGTCCATATCCCTGGAAAGAGCGCAAATTGTAACCAATGCCTACAAGAAGTATTATGGGAAGGTGTCCATACCCGTTTTAAGGGCACTGGTCTTTAAGGAATTGATGGAAAACAAAACTATCTGCATCAACGAAGGAGAGCTTATAGTAGGAGAGAGGGGCCCTGAACCGAAAGCTACTCCCACTTACCCGGAGCTTTGCTGCCATACTGTTGCGGACTTTGATGTAATCGACAAAAGGCAGAAGGTATTTTTCAGGGTCAGCGAGGAAGCAAAGGATATACAACGGAATGAAATTATACCCTATTGGAAAGATAAATCCATGCGTGACCTGATGTTTGACCAAATGACGCAGGAATGGCACGACTGCTATGAAAGCGGGATCTTCACAGAATTTATGGAACAGAGAGCCCCCGGACACACGGTTTGCGGTGATAAAATATATAGGAAAGGCTTCATCGGCTTTAAGGAGGATATAGAAAACCAGATTGCAGCCCTTGATTTTGTTAATGATATGGATGCCTATAACAAGCAGGAGGAGCTCCGGGCGATGAGCATCTGTGCCGATGCAATAATAAGCTTCGGACTGCGTCATGCTGAGAAAGCCCTGGAACTGGCCATGAAGGAGAATAATCCTAAAAGAAGGGAAGAGCTTAAGCAGATCGCGGATGTCTGTAATAATGTGCCCGCAAATGCCCCCGGAAGCTTCCATGAAGCTCTGCAGATGTACTGGTTTGTACACCTGGGCGTAATCACCGAGCTTAACACCTGGGATGCATACTGCCCCGGAAGGTTGGACCAGCACCTTTACCCCTTCTACAAAAAGGGTATTGAGGATGGCACCCTTACACCTGAAAAGGCGGAGGAATTGCTGCAGTGCTTCTGGGTCAAGTTCAACAATCAGCCTGCCCCGCCAAAGGTAGGCATAACCCTTCAGGAAAGCGGTACTTATACGGACTTTGCCAACATAAACAGCGGAGGCCTCAAGGCCGACGGCTCTGACGGGGTAAATGACGTAACATACATGGTGCTGGACGTAATTGACGAAATGAGGCTTCTGCAGCCCAGCTCAAACATACAGCTGAGCAAGAAGAATCCTGACCGTTTCCTAAAAAGGGCCTGCAGGATAATAAGAAAAGGCTGGGGACAGCCGTCGGTATTCAATGCCGATTCGGTGGTGGAGGAGCTTGTGCGCCAGGGAAAGAGTGTTGAGGATGCCAGAAACGGCGGAACCAGCGGGTGTGTTGAAGCAGGCGCCTTCGGAAAGGAAGCTTATATACTGACAGGTTACTTCAACCTGGTAAAGGTACTTGAAATCACTTTAAATAATGGAATCGACCCCAGAACAGGGAAAAAAATCGGGTTGGAAACCGGGGATCCCAGAGAATTTGAAAGCTATGACGAGCTTATGGATGCTTACAAAAAGCAGCTTCATCATTTTATAGAGATAAAAATCAGAGGGAATAATGTAATAGAAAAGCTTTATGCCGACCTTATGCCCGCTCCCTTCCTTTCCATTCTTACCGATGACTGCATAAAAAACGGAAAGGACTATAACGCAGGGGGTGCAAGAT
>JAKJBT010000150.1 GCA_022706865.1 Bacillota bacterium | reverse complement strand
ACACGGCAAGGATGATAGCAAAGGGTTATTTCGGGGACAGAAGCTTTGAACGAACAAGTACAAAAGAAATCAGCCAGTTGACAGATACTATAAATGATTTGGCGGAAACCCTGGAAACCCAGGAGAAACTGCGGAAGCGCCTGACGGGTGATGTTGCCCATGAACTTAGAACACCTGTTGCTACACTGCAAAGCCACCTGGAGGCAATGCTTGACGGAATATGGGAGCCAAGCTCCGACAGGCTCAAAAGCTGCCATGAGGAAACAATGAGGATAAACAGGATGATCGGTGGCCTGGAAAAGCTGGCACGCTATGAAAGCGACAATATGATATTGAATGAGGAAGAGTTTTCTTTATGCGAATTGATAAAGATAATGGTACAGAACTTTGAAAAGGAGTTTATACAAAGGAATATAAAGATTCAAATACAGTGTGAAAACATTATGCTTTTTGCTGACAGGGATAAAATCAGTCAGGTTCTTGTAAATCTGATATCAAATGCATTAAAGTATACCAACAGCAATGGCCAGGTTACAATAACTGCTGCTGATTCCGGCGATAATACGACAATTGCAGTTAGGGACACCGGTATCGGTATCTCAGAAGAAGATCTTCCCTATATATTTGAACGTTTTTATAGGTCGGATAAGTCCAGAAACAGGACGACCGGCGGCTCCGGCATAGGATTGACTATTGCCAAGGCTATTGTGGAGGCTCATAAAGGCAGCATTTCAGCATCCGGCAAATTAAATGAAGGTACGGTATTTACCGTTGCTCTGCCGAAAAAAAGATAATCGAAGGGAGATATAAGGAGCTAGAGCTATATTTGCAGTGTGCAGATGATAGGTTCAAAGGAATTCAATAAAGGGATTTTGATTCGGTAAATATCCGGATAATATCCGTCTTTCAATGAAACCATAAATATGGTATATTCTATTATGATGAGTTTTATAGGTACCATTAGAAATTCAGAGTAAAAAATAAGTGAGGTAGTAAAGTGAAAAACAAATCATGGATTATAATAATTGGGATTGTCGTCTTGTTGGCGGTTTATGTTGTGGGGGTACAAAGAAGCCTGGTGAATTTGAGCGAGGAAGTGAACGCATCCTGGAGCGACATTGAAGTACAATATCAAAGAAGAGCGGATTTAATACCAAACATTGTTGAGACGGTAAAAGCACAGGCTATAAAAGAGCAGGAAATTTTTACACAGATTGCAGAAGCGCGTTCAAAGCTGTCAGGGGCAGCAAACATACAGGAGAAAATTGATGCCAATGCGGAGGTTTCGTCTGTATTGGGAAGACTTCTGGCTATCGCGGAGAATTATCCGGAGCTGAAGCAGAATCAAGGCTTCCAGGACTTGAGAGTACAGCTTGAAGGCACGGAAAACAGGATTGCAGTTGCCAGAAAATATTATAATGACAATGTAAAGGAATATAACAAGAAGATAAAGGTATTTCCGACAAATATAGCGGCAGGCATATTGGGTTATTCGGATGAATTCCCTTATATTGAAGCGGAAGCCGGTGCAGAGCAGGCACCTGATGTGAATTTTGATTAATTCGGAATGTGAAAGGAACTATACTGCAACTCTAAAACATAGTTTTAGAGTTGTTCATCTATTTGAAGACTTCGAGATGGGGGGCATGTGAGTGAAACAATTAAGGTTGTCTGCAGCATTTATTGCAGTTTTGCTTCTGATTGTCACGAGCTTTGGAGTAATAATCGTTCAGGGAGCTGAACCTGAAATACCGAATCCTACAAGGGAGTTTTATGTCAATGATTTTGCCGGTATTCTGGATTCCGGCACGGAACGGGATATTCTGGCGCTGGGGGAAAATACCTACAAAGCAACAGATGGAGGACAGGTTGTATTTGTCAGTATCGATACATTAAACGGAAATACCATAGAAGAGTATGCCAATACTATTTTCAACAAATGGAAAATAGGCACTGAGGATAAGGGTATTCTTTTCATACTCAGTATGAAAGAGAGAGAATCCAGAATTGAAGTAGGTTATGGCTACGAAGGCGTATTGACAGACTTGGAAAGCAGCAAGCTGCTTGTGAAGTTTGCCGGACTTTATGAAGAAAAAGGCATGGACGAAGCAGTTAAAACAATTTATTCCGATATAGCCAATATCGTAAGCGGGAATGAAGATATGGTCCGGTACCCTGAAATCGGCGAAGAAAGGCAGTATACAAGTGATGACTTCAGCTTCTTCAGGGAGAACCCTATTATAACTGTAATACTTGTAATCATTATATTGATTTTGATAGTCCTGGATTTTATATTTACCGGAGGCAGAGTAACCTTCTTCATAATTAGAATGGCTGCTTCGTCCGGCAGACGCGGCGGAGGCGGCGGAAGGAATTCCGGAGGCGGAGGCCGTTCCGGAGGCGGAGGCGCTTCCGGCAGGTTTTAGGAATGAATCAGGGAGTGGCACGAAAGAGGAAGAATGCGACACAACTATAAGTTTGCATAACCCGCCGCAAGAGCAGTATAGTATATCGAGGCACACGGATTATGATTTTGACAGGGCTACTGATATGCCTTTGGAAAAGTTCTGACGGTGTCAAAAGGCCCTCCATGGCCCGAGACACCTAAGCCGACCTCCTGTCGGCTTCACGAACTTTTTACCAAAGCCATATCAGAGGCCTGTTGACAAAATACA
>JAKJBT010000149.1 GCA_022706865.1 Bacillota bacterium | reverse complement strand
CAGACCACGCAATATGATATTCCTATCTGCAGGAATGGATATGTTGATATAGGGACGGAAGAGCTGCCCCGCAGAATCAGGCTGACCAGAATTCACCTGGAAGAGGATGCCGGAAAGCTTATACATCTTGAAGAGTCCGATGTTTCACTGATTGACTATAACCGCGCCGGGATCCCTCTTATAGAAATAGTCACCGAGCCGGATTTGCGTTCGGCAGAGGAAGCGGTTGCTTTTCTTAAAGCTCTCAAATCCATGCTGGAATATGGGGAGATCTCAGACTGCCGTATGGAGCGGGGTTCCCTGCGGTGCGATGCAAATATCTCCCTCCGAAAAGCAGGCCAGAATACCCTGAATACAAGAGTGGAGCTGAAGAACATGAACTCCTTCAAGGAGCTGCAGAAGGCCCTGGAAAGTGAGGAAGAACGCCAGCGGGAGCTCTACAGTCTTGGGGAAGAAAGCAGAATAGTACAGGAGACAAGGCGGTGGGACAGCGCAAAAGGAAAAACCGTTCCCATGCGTTCAAAGGAGGATGCCCATGATTACAGGTATTTCCCCGAGCCGGACCTTGGGCCGGTTATAATAAGTGATGCAATGATCCGTGAGATAAGAGAGTCACTGCCGGAAATGCCGGCAGACAGGAAAAAACGCTTCAGGGACCTCTACGGACTGAAGGATAAGGAGATTGACATAATAGTAGGAGACAAGGCACTCTCAGAATACTATGAAGCTCTGACAGCCCGAGGTACGGATCCAAGGGCAGGGGCCAACTGGATCCTGGGAAGCATGCTGAAGCTGCTGAAGGAAAAAGGACTGGAAGCGGGACAAATACCTGTCCCTCCTGAAGAACTCCACAAGCTGATAAGAATTATTAAGGAGGGAAAAATAAGCTTAACCGCCGGGCAGGAAGTGTTCAGCCAAATGTTTGATACCGGCAGAAGCGCCGGAGATATAATAAAAGAAAAGGGGCTCAGCCAGATCAGCGACAGGATGGAATTGGGAAGAATCATCACGGGTGTATTGGATGACAACCCTCAATCCCTTTCTGACTATGCTGCCGGAAAAACACAGGCAGCCGTGTTTCTGATGGGGCAGATTATGAAAGCCACGAAGGGCAGGGCTAACCCGCAGCTGGCAAGAGAAATACTGGAAGAGAAGCTTAAGAAAGGGCTGCCGTAAAATTCCCATTTTACAGCAACCCTTCTTTGTTAAATCAGCCTTTGATTTTCTCCATCAGCTTTTTGAATACCGGCAGAGAACGCTTAATCATATCGTAATCCACGCAGTAAGAGATTCTCACATAAGAAGAACAGCCGAAATCGTTACCGGGTACTATAAGAAGATCCAGCTGCTTCGCCATATCGGAAAAGCTCTTCGCATCCCCGTTCGGAGCTTCCACGAAAAGATAGAAGGCTCCGGAAGGTTTTGCGCAATTATATCCTATCTCGGTCAGCCCGTTGTATATCAATTCGCGATTCTTTATGTAGGGTTTGAGGTCAGGCTTCACATCCGCACACCGTGCAATAACGTGCTGCATCAGGGAAGGAGCACATACATAGCCCAGAATGCGTCCGGCTCCCGCAACGGCATTGTAGACATCATCATGATCTTCAACACAGCCCGGCACCAGGGCATAGCCGATACGTTCCCCCGGAAGGGACAGTGACTTGCTGTAAGAATAGCATATAATTGTATTAGGGTAGTAATGGGGAATAAAGGGAACCGTGCCCTCATAAACCAACTCCCGGTATGGTTCGTCGCTGATTATGAAAATAGGATGGCCCACCTCCGCAGACTTCTTCTTAAGCAGGGCTGCCAGCTTCCTGATTGTCTCTTCCGTGTAGATAACACCGGAAGGATTGTTGGGAGAATTGACAATAACACCCTGGGTATTCCCATTAATACTCTTTTCAAGCAAGTCAAAGTCAATCTGAAATGCGGGGATGTCCGCGGGAATCACCGTAAGCTTAGCTCCCGCCGTCGTCGCAAAGCAGGAATACTCAGTGAAAAAGGGTGCAAAAGCGATGAATTCCGTTTTATCATCTATGGTCAATGCACGAAATACCGCAGTCAGTGCTGCAGCCGCACCTGCCGTTAAATAAAGATCTGTAAACTTGTAATCTGTTCCGAAGCGCTTATTCAGGTTATTGATTATGGCTGTTCTAGTCTCATTACTGCCCGGACCGCTGGTATAGCCATGGATGGCTGTGGATGGCATTTCATCAATGATATTCCGGATGGCTTGATTGACTTCCTCCGGAGCCGGAACACTGGGATTGCCAAGACTGAAGTCATATACGTTTTCCTTCCCCACAACCGAACTGCGCTGTTTTCCGTACTCAAACAGCTCACGGATACAGGAACGAACCGTTCCATAATGAAGCATATCTTTAGATACCATTTCGAACCTCCAAAATACTTATTTTATACCTGGCCGACGATGCAGGCCTGATATTCACCAAAACAATCAGTTTTATTAAAAATTTTTCGGCATTGTTAATTTTTTGTCTATCCATTATTATCATAACTCAAAGGCAGATTTAAGTAAAGGGTATTAAAGGCAAATGTTACTGTCAAGTAAACGTTGGCAACTTACCTTCATACAAATTTTTTGTAAATGTTTGTGCCAATTAGATTGCATTTATTCCACGATCCTATTGACATGAGGACCCCTGCACCCTCTGGGCACCTAT
>JAKJBT010000001.1 GCA_022706865.1 Bacillota bacterium | reverse complement strand
CAAATGGAATTGGTTATGGCGGAAATTTTAACGGCAATTTCTTTGACTTACTCTCAGACCTTATAGGAGAGACTGTAACAATATTCACTACAAGCGGAGGCCAGTCAGGCTGCGGTTTTACAGGTGTCATACTTGCTGTAAACCAATGCTTCGTCAGGCTTGTAACCCACATAGGGCCGGCTCCGGGATGTGCCCTTGGCAATGCATGTCAAAGCCCATGCTGCCCTACAATCGGCTGCAGCGGCTACGGCGGAGGATATGGTGGAGGCTACAGCAATATACGTTCGGTAGGTTCCGTAACAGATATACCTCTTGACAGGATTGTTGCGGTAGTAAGCAATGCTGTATAAATTCTTATGCAGTGAATAAATGAAGGACAGGGGGTCGCCCTGTCCTTCCGCTGTTTCTAATTATTATCGGTTATTATCTTGCAGTTGCCTATGAATATGGCACCTTCATCTATAATGACGTTTTTTACTGTGATATCGCCTACAAGCTTTGCAGTGTGGGTAATATGAAGTTGGGAGGTTGTAATTACGTTGCCTTCTATGACTCCGGCAACAAATGCATTTTCGGTCTTTATGTTGCCTTTGACAGCCCCTTCTTCTCCGACAATCAGATTGCCGGTTATATTAAGGCCTCCGAGCACCCTGCCGTCCAGCCTTACAGTGCCGTCTGCATTTACGGTACCTTCAAATACTGTTCCGCGGCCTATAATTGTATCTAATCTTTCACTGTTTATTGATTTTTTGCCTGAGCCAAACATTTTATTACCTCCAATCTTCATAATCCAATGACTTACCCAACTCTATCATCCAATTCTTCTGATTAGTTGAAATAGTTTGCGGGATTGACGTTTTTTCCATTCAGCTTTACTTCATAGTGAACATGAGTTCCGGTGCTTCTGCCAGTATTGCCTGCCTTTGCAATGGCTTGTCCCTTCTTGACCTTGTCCCCCTGCTTCACCAACAGCTTTGAGTTATGGGCATATAGGGTGGTGAGGCCATATCCGTGGGATATTATCACCATTCTTCCGTAGCCTGCATTCCAGCCTGCGAAGGCTACAATACCATCACCGGTTGCTGAAACAGTCTGTCCATAGGAGGCTGCAAAGTCAATTCCCTTGTGGAATTCGCTGCCCCTGCTGGTAAAGGGGTTTTTTCTATAGCCAAAGCCTGCAGTCAGTGAGGCGGCCACAGGTTTGATGGAGGGCTTGGCCATTAAATATGCAAGCTGTTTTTTTATCGGAGCTATGGAATCAGCTATTGTCTTTTTCTGAATTGCAATTTTATCAGTTAAGGAAGCAAAGTCAGCCTCAATGCTTGCTAGCTTCAAGGACATATCCGGGTCTGATTTCTCTGTCAACAGGCTTATTGGAGAACTGCCTTCCGGAGAAACGAGCTTGACTTCGATGCCCTCTTCAGGGGAGGGACTAATACCCACCGCTTTTTTGACCTCATCCAGCATTCTGGAATTTTCGGCCAATTGCTTTTGTACTTCTTCAGAACTTTTCTGCAGATTCTCAATTTCAAACTTCTGGGAATTATTGATGGCTGTGAGCTTCGATATTTCTTTCTGGCTGGCATCGTATTGAAGCTTGAGTGCGGATAATGCATAAAAACTTATTCCAGACGTTATAATAAGCAGTGCAATGGATATGGTAACAAATACGGGGAACCATGCCGGCATTCTGAAGGATTTAACATTGGATTGACTCTCGGGAATAAACATGAAGGTTGCATAGTTTATTTTGTTTTTCACCAACGCTTTTTTCAAATGAATCATCCTTTGAATCATAATGCTTTAAAATTCTTATAGAAACAAAAATTTCAAGCTGCATCATTAAATATACAGGTTGAAATCAGCAATGGAGTCAAAATTATCTATTTTTAATATGTCCAAAATCCATTTTAGACTAAATTTGCCTGAATGTACAGTCCCAAAATTATCAAAGTTTTGGGACTATTGCATCAAACTATGTATTTCAAGGCATTAGAAGATATCGAATAAAAAGTAAAAATTTAGAGGAGAATATATATGAAGAAATTTATGGAGGTATTGATATGAATAGAGTAGGAATAGAAAAACCCTTGAACAACGTCAGAAGATATCTGGAAAGCAGGGATTGCACTGTGGAAGTGCTGGAGGACAATACCAAGGAATCCCCCAGGAACCTGAACAAATTCGACGCTATTGTCGTAACAGGTGCGGATTCCAATTTCATGGGCATGGAGGATGTGATGACAACTACAAAGGTAATTAATGCTGAAGGCAAGACCGAGGACGAAATCTACAGCGAGGTATTGAGAGCAGCGGATTTGAAAAAAAGATAAAAACGATGTAGCCTATTTATTACAGCAATAGTACAATAAAGGTATGCACCAATATACGATTTACATGGTTGGCTGCATACTTTTTTCATTGATGAAACAATTTATGGGGGTAGGGGTATTATGATACATGTGGGAACGTCGGGATACAGCTACAAGGATTGGATAGGGACATTTTATCCGGCCGGGGCCAAGACCGGGGATTTATTGGGGATTTATTCACGCTCCTTTGATTTTACGGAGATTAATTCCACTTATTACAAAATACCCAATGCCTTTATGTTCTATAATATGCAGAAGAAGACGGGAGACAGATTTATTTTCACCGTTAAGCTCCATCAGTCCATGACCCATGGAAGAGACGCGGGGGATAAGGATTATGAGGATTTTACCGGGGCAGTGGATGTGCTGAAGCAGGCCGGAAAGCTGGGATGCCTTGTGGCGCAGTTTCCGTATTCTTTCCATTTTAACAGGGAGAATATGGACTATATACAAGGACTGAAAGAAAGATTTGCTGATTTTGATCTAATGGTGGAATTCAGGAATAACAGGTGGGTTAACGACGAAACCATGGAGTTTCTGCGGGCGAACCAGCTGGGATATATCTGCGTGGATGAGCCGGCTGTGTCAGGGCTTTTGGATCCCAGGGCAATGAGGACTTCCAAAATCTCATATATACGGTTTCACGGAAGGAACGATACAAAATGGTGGGATCATAAGGAAGCATATGAAAGGTATGATTATTTATATAAGGAAAATGAGCTTGAGCAGTGGAAGGATAAGATATTGGAGCTTGACAAACAATCTCAGAGCTGTTTTGTCAGCTTCAACAACCATTTCAGGGCACAGGCTGTAATAAACGGAATTATGCTTAAAAAGCTTTTAGGAATGATTGAATGATACTTTGACTATAGGAGGGCTTGATTATGAGGACATTTATAGGGGCAGACTTCAGCAGGGATATAAAGGACAGCATTGCGGGAGTACAGCATATGGTACGGGAAAATTCGGAAAGAGGAAGATTCAAGTATGTAGGCAACTTTCACCTGACACTTAAGTTCCTTGGTGAAATTGAGCAGGCCAAAGCACCGGACATAGGCAGAACACTTAAGGACATAGCCTTAAAGCACCGCAGAATCCGCTTGAACATAGATAAAATCGGATACTTTGACGGTAAAGGAAGCATCCATGCCCTTTGGCTGGGTTTTTCAGGGGAACTGGATAAGCTCTCCTCATTGTATTCGGACATTGATGAGGGAATGTACAAGCTGGGCATAAAAAAGGAGATAAAAGCCTATACCCCTCATATAACAATAGCCCAGGATCTGGTACTCAAAATACCTTTTGAAAAGCTGGAGGAAAAGTTGAATTTTCAAAACTTCAGAGTTATTGAAATCAGGGAGATATCCTTGATAAAAAGTGAGGAAGCGGGCGGAAAGAGGATTTATACGCCGATTTCGACATTCCCGCTGAAGTAGGTGATTTTTTGATTAACAGGGATGATTTTCTTCCTATTTCCAAGGAAGATATGCAGAGGAAAAGAATAGAGCAGCTTGATTTCATATTCGTAAGCGGAGATGCCTATGTGGACCATCCCAGCTTCGGCAGTGCCGTAATAACCAGACTTTTGGAAAGCAGAGGCTACAGTGTGGGAATAATCCCGCAGCCTGATTGGCGGAATACAGACGCCTTCAAGGTTCTGGGAAAACCGAAGCTTGCATTTCTTGTGTCCTCAGGGAATATGGATTCAATGGTCAATCACTATACTGCCGGTAAAAAACCCAGAAGAGAAGACTTGTATTCTCCCGGAGGTGTACGGGGGAAAAGGCCGGACAGGGCAGTTACCGTATATTGCAACAGGATAAGGGAGGCCTTTAAGGATGTGCCTGTAATAATCGGGGGTATCGAAGCCAGCCTTAGAAGGTTTGCCCATTATGACTTCTGGGATGACCGGGTAAGAAGGTCGATATTGTTCGACAGCAGGGCTGACCTTCTGATATACGGAATGGGTGAGAAGCCCATAATACAAGTGGCGGAAGCCCTTGAATCAGGTATGGAAATTAAATATATAACCTATATAAACGGTACTGCATATATAGCCTCAGAGCTTGGGAATCTTCAGGATGCGGCTGTGATACCAAGCTTTGATGAGGTTAGGGACAGTAAAAGGAAATATGCCCGGGCCTTTATGTTTCAATACAGGGAGCAGGACTATCATACGGGCAGCGTATTGATACAACCCCATGGGGAAAGGTTCCTTGTTCAGAATCCTCCTGCCGCACCCCTGACGGAAACAGAGCTTGACGATGTGCACAGGCTGCCTTTTACCAGGCAGTATCATCCGGTTTATAAGAATCAGGGAGGTATACCTGCCCTTAAGGAAGTTAAATTCAGCCTGACTTCCCAGCGAGGATGCTTTGGAGGCTGTTCCTTCTGCGCATTGAACTTCCATCAAGGCAGGGTTGTGCAAAGCAGAAGCCATGAATCAATAATCGAAGAGGCGAAGCTGCTCCTTAATGACCCTGAATTTAAGGGTTACATCCATGATGTGGGAGGGCCAACGGCCAATTTCAGGCACGCAGCCTGCGATAAGCAGCTTAATGCCGGAGTCTGCAAGAACAGGCAATGTCTTTATCCTACCCCCTGCAAAAACCTCAAGGTGGATCACAAGGATTATGTCGAACTGCTTAAAAAGCTCAGATCCCTTCCCGGGGTAAAAAAGGTATTCGTCCGTTCCGGACTGAGATATGACTATATAATTGCCGACAAAAAGGATGAATTCCTGAGGGAGCTTTGTGAAAACCATATAAGCGGGCAGCTCAAGGTGGCACCCGAGCATGTGTCGGACAAAGTACTGAGGTATATGGGCAAGCCTTCCAAAGAAGTATATGACAGGTTCGTAAAAAAATACTTTGATATGAACAAAAGGCTGAAGAAGGAACAATACCTGGTGCCTTACCTTATGTCGGGACATCCGGGTTCGGACCTTTCCGCCGCCGTAGAGCTTGCAGAGTATGTAAGGGATATGGGTTATAACCCGGAGCAGATACAGGAGTTTTATCCGACTCCGGGGACACTGTCCACCTGCATGTATTATACCGGGCTTGATCCCAGGACAATGAAGCCTGTATATGTACCCAGAGACCCTGAGGAAAAGGCAATGCAGAGGGCATTGATACAATACAGGAATCCCGCAAACTACGGGCTGGTATATAAGGCGCTGAAATCAGCCGGCAGAGAAGATCTGATAGGCTTTGGAGACAAGTGCCTGATAAAACCTCCCCGGAATCCGGGCAGGGAGGGAAGAAACGCAAGAAGCGGAAACAGGAAAAGACGCTGAGCAAAGTCAAAAGGGAGTGATTATATGAAAGCAATATTGGAAAGAAGAAGCATAAGGAGGTATACCGGTGAGCCGGTGTCGGATGCTGATCTGAAAGACCTTCTCAAGGCGGCAATGGCGGCACCCTCTGCGGGGAACGAGCAGTCCTGGGAATTTATCATAGTCAATGACAGGCAGCTGCTTACAGAGATTACCAAGGTTCATCCCTATTCGGCAATGCTGCTGGAAGCACCTATGGCCATAATAGTATGCGGAAATTTAAACAATGAGATGTATAAGGGCTATTGGGTGCAGGATTGCTCCGCGGCAACCGAGAACATATTGATTGCAGCGCAGAGCAAGGGCCTTGGGACGGTATGGCTGGGTGTATACCCGAAGGAGGAAAGGGTCGATGCCATAAGAAAAATTTTCAGTATTCCCGAGCACATGATACCGCTGAATGTAATTGCAGTAGGACATCCTGCGGAGAAAAAAGGGCCTTCCGAGCGTTACGATGAAAAAAAGATACATTTCAACAAATGGGAATAGTGGCCCGAAAGGTTGAACAATCCATGTTGTTCAACTTTTGTTTTACTTTGATAATATAATTCTGATAAAATGTATTTGACAGTATTTAAAAAAAAAGGAGTGTATTCTGAAATGGGGCATTTGCCGATAGACGGTGAACATTTGACCATAAAGGATGTAGTAGATGTTGCAAGAAATAACCGGAGGGTCGAATTGTCGGAACAGGCAGTGGAACGAATCCGGAAATCAAGAGATTATGTGGACAGCCTGGTGGATAAGGGTGCAGTGGTATACGGAATTACCACAGGCTTTGGGAAATTCAGCGATGTATTCATATCAAAGGAAGATACCAGAGCTCTTCAGAGGAATCTTATCGTAAGCCATGCCTGCTCACTGGGGGAACCGCTTACCGAAGAGACTGTAAGGGCTATAATGCTCTTAAGGGCTAACGCACTGGCAAAGGGTTTTTCCGGTATAAGGCTGGAGACAGTAAATACACTGGTTGAAATGCTTAACAAGGGAGTGCATCCGGTGATTCCCGAAAAGGGTTCTCTCGGAGCCAGCGGTGACCTTGCACCTCTTGCCAATATGGTTCTTGTAATGCTGGGAGAGGGAGAGGCGTACTATAAGGGAGTAAGAATGACAGGGAAGGGAGCCATGGAAAAGGCAGGAATCAAAACGGTTGAGCTTACTTCCAAGGAAGGCCTTGCACTTATAAACGGCACACCGGTAATGACAGGCATAGGGGCCCTTGCCGTATATGATGCTGAAAACCTTTTGAAAAACGCTGATATAATAGCGGCCATGACCCTTGAAGCGCTTAAGGGAATAACAACCGCTTTTGACAGGAAGGTACATGAGGTAAGAGGCCAGAAGGGTCAGATGGCAGCTGCAAGAAATATGCTGAGGATAGTATCCGGAAGCGGGCTTACAACTACCCAGGGACAGATAAGGGTGCAGGATGCTTATACATTAAGGTGCATACCCCAGATACACGGTGCCAGCAGAGATGCTGTACAATATGTAAAGGAAAAGGTATCCATAGAGCTTAATGCGGCAACGGACAACCCCCTTGTGTTTGCTGATGATGACCAGGTAATATCCGGCGGGAACTTCCACGGGCAGCCTATAGCTCTTGCCATGGATTTCCTGGGTATAGCAGTATCCGAACTGGCAAACGTTTCGGAGAGGCGGCTTGAAAGGCTGGTAAATCCTCAGCTTAATGATCTTCCTGCTTTTCTGACAAGAAAGGGAGGGCTGAACTCAGGATTTATGATAACCCAGTATGCGGCTGCTTCCATTGTGTCGGAAAATAAGATTCTGGCCCATCCTGCCAGTGTGGATTCAATACCTTCTTCTGCAAACCAGGAGGATCATGTAAGTATGGGAACTACTGCAGCAAGAAAGGCCAGGGTTATATTGGACAATGTTCAAAAGGTGTTGGGGATTGAAGCATTTGCAGCTTCCCAGGCCATAAGCTTCAGGGGAGATGTAAGCCTCGGAAAGGGCACCGCAGAAGCCTATAAGGTTATAAGAAAAGAGATTGCGCCTGTCGAAGAGGACAGGATAATGTATACCGACATGAATAAGCTGGATGAGATGGTTAAGTCCGAAGCTTTGATAAAAGCAGTGGAAAGTGCAGTAGGAGAATTGGAGTGATATGAATGAAAGCTGACTTGGTAATAAATGCTTCAACAATAGTCTGCTGTACCGAAGGAGAAGGTGCAGGAGTAATTGAGAACGGATATGTGGCTGTAAAAGACAGAAAAATAATATCTCTGGGAGAGGGTAATGCTCCCGGGGATATCAAAGGCCCCGGCACAAGGATTATTGATGCAGCCGGTAAAACGGTGACTCCGGGGCTGATAGACGCACATACCCATCTAGTTCACGGAGGCTCAAGGGAAAAGGAGCTTCCCCTGAAGCTTAAAGGAGTGCCGTATCTGGAGATTCTGAAAATGGGCGGAGGGATACTTAGCACCGTTAGAAACACACGGAGAGCTTCAAAGGAAGAGCTTAAGGCAAAATCCGGAAAGAGCCTGGACCAGATGCTGCTTCATGGTACTACTACCGTAGAAGCCAAGAGCGGTTACGGCCTTGATTTTGATACCGAAATCAAGTGCCTTGAGGTGGCTGCCGAGCTTAATGCCTCTCATCCTATAGATATAGTGTCTACATATATGGGAGCCCATGCCGTACCGGAGGAATTCAAGGGAAATACTCAGGGCTATATCGATTTCATGGTCGATAAGGTCATGCCTTATGTCAGGGAAAATAATCTTGCCGAATTCATGGATGTCTTCTGCGAGGAAGGGGTTTTCTCTCCCGAGGAGTCCAGGGTCATAATGCAGAAGGGCAAGGAACAGGGCTTCAAGCTTAAAATCCATGCAGACGAGATAGTCCCTCTGCAGGGGGCGGAGCTTGCAGGGGAATTGGGCGCTGTTTCTGCAGAGCATCTGCTGGCTGCATCGGAGGCCGGAATAAACGCAATGGCAGAAACGGGAGTTACGGCGGTACTGCTTCCGGGAACTTCCTTCTATCTAATGCTTGGCAGGTATGCCCAGGCGCGCAAGATGATGGACAGGGGTGTCAGGGTAGCACTGGCAACCGATTACAATCCGGGTACATGCCCTACTGAGAACCTTCAGTCCATAATGACCTTTGCATGCTTTGGAATGAAAATGACTCCGGAGGAGATAATAAAAGGAATGACCCTGAATGCAGCTTATGCTTTGGACAGGGCAGGAGAAACCGGAAGCCTCGAAGTGGGCAAAAAAGCTGATATTGTGGTATTTGATGCACCGAATCTTGAATACATAGTATACCATTTCGGCATAAACCATGTGGATATGGTAATAAAGAACGGAAAAACAGTCGTAGAGGGCGGAAGAATTTTATAACAAGATTTCTAGGTATGGGAGTGATTTTATGGGTTTGTTAATGGATATGACTTTAAGGGATTACAGCGATGTGCTGGCAAGCAGCGAGCCTGCTCCCGGAGGCGGGAGTACAGCTGCATTGTCAGGGGTATTGGGTGCTGCCCTTACTATGATGGTAGTGAATCTTTCAGTGGGCAAGAAAAATTATGAAAGCCTGGATGAACATATAAAAGCGGAGTTCATGAAGGAAGCCGAAAATGTAAAGGCGCTTCAGCAGGAGCTTTCCGGCTTGGTTGACGAGGATACAAAAGCCTTCAATAAATTCATGGAAGCAATGAAGCTTCCCAAGGATACCGAAGGACAGAAGCAGCTGCGGGCGGAAAAAATGCAGGAAGCAAGCCTTTATGCGCTTCAGGTTCCCCTAAAGACCGCAGAATGCTGTTTTCGGCTGCTTGAAAACCAGGGGAATATTGCCAGATACGGCAACAAGAACGCCGTATCCGATGTGGGGGTAGGAGCCTTGATGTCACTTTCAGGACTGGAAGGGGCGATATTGAATGTGAATATCAACCTTCCCGGAATTGCGGATGAAGCAGTCAGGTCAGAGGCACATGACAAATGCAGGAGGCTTTCTGTCGAAGGCCGCAAGCTTCATAAAGAAATACTTGATATAGTAAATTTAAGGATAGGATAGATATAAAATGATAAGCAGAGAAATGATAGACAGGATAAATCAGCTGTCAAAAAAGTCCAGGGAGTCCGGGCTTACTGAGGAAGAGAAGCAGGAACAGCAGGAACTCAGAAGGAAATATATTGAATATATAAAAGGACAGGTAAGGCACCAGCTTGATTCAATCAAATTTACCGAGGACGGACATGACTGCGGACATGAACATCATGACCATTGTGGCTGTAAATGTAAAAAACAGTAGAATTGTGTAATAATGGCTTTAGTGATATAATTAGCTGTGGGAGGGATATTTATGTCTGAATTGCAGTTTGTTGTTTTTAGGCTGGGCAAGGAAGAATACGGTGTGAATATAATGCAAGTACAGGAAATAGGCCATTATGCAGAACCGGTCAATGTGCCGAATACTCCCGAATTTGTTGAAGGAATAATGAATCTGAGGAATAATGTTATTCCGGTGATAAGCCTCAGAAAAAGATTCAATATCCCGGAGGAGAATTCGAATAAATCAGATCAGGATTTAAATGAAAATAGAAGGACTATTGTTGTTAATTTAGGGGACAGGCAGATAGCCTTTATTGTCGACGGTGCATCGGAAGTACTGACATTGGACGAGGCCGACATACAGGAAACTCCGGATATAATTGCCGGGGTTGACAGAAAATACATATCCGGTATAGGGAAAAAAGGGGATAGGCTGCTTATAATGCTTGATTTGAATTTTTTGTTTGATGAGCAGGAACAGGCACAGCTTGCCACCATTTAAATACTTTTTATAGTGCGGCATTTACCGCACTTTTATAAAACACACGAAAAAGTATAAACTTTTCTATAAATTATTCCTGATTGTTCAGCGATAATAGTAATATGAGGCAAATATCGCAGTATTGATTAGCTTGGAAGAAAGCAAGAGGTGCTTATTATGGACAGGTTAAATGAAATTATAAAAAATACGGTGGATATTATTGAAAAGAGCAGAAGTGAATTATTCAGCATAGCTGAGAGCTCCCGCACCGAATGTCAATTGATAGAGGAAGAACTGGAAAAAATCAGGATAATTGCAGCAGACCTGATAAATCAGGTGGACATGCTGGTAAAGCTTGACAAGGAATGCAGATATCAGCTTATGATAGTGAGCAAGAATATTAAGGAGTACAAGGAAGAGGATGTAAAAAGAGCCTACGATAAGGCAAAGGATCTTCAGGTAGAGCTGATGACGAAAAAGGCGGAGGAACAGCTGCTTATACAACGGAGAAGTGAGCTGGAAAGAAGGCTTAAGATAGCAAAAGACACTGCAAACAAAGCTGAATCTCTTGTCAACAAGGTTGGAGTGGCGATGGGCTATTTGACCGGAGAGCTGCAGGACCTTTCGATACAGATGGAGGATATCAAGCAGAAGCAGTATCTGGGTATTAAGATAATCAAAGCACAGGAAGAAGAAAGAAAGAGGGTTGCAAGGGAGATACATGACGGCCCTGCGCAGCTCATGGCCAATCTGGTTATCAAAACCGAATTATGTGAAAAGCTTATAGATATGGATAAGGAGAAAGCAAAGGAGGAGCTTGGCAGTCTCAGAGGTTTCCTTCGTTCCAGCCTGAGTGACGTGAGAAAGATCATATACGATCTGCGGCCTATGTCTCTGGACGATTTGGGACTGGTTCCTACCCTTCAAAGATATATTTCAAACTACATCGAGCAAAACAACATATCGGTGAATTTTTCGGTTTTGGGGGATCCGAAGACATTAAAGCCGGTTGTTGAGCTTGCTGCGTTCAGAATCGTGCAGGAAGCATTGACCAATATAAAAAGGCATTCCGGAGCTGACAGTGCGGTAGTCAGAGTTGAGTTCACCAATGAGCAGGTTAATCTTCTCATCAGTGATGACGGGAAGGGCTTTGACAAGAATAAGCTGTGGAAGGCAAAAGAAGAAGATGCAGGTTATGGCTTGCTCAATATGAAGGAAAGGGTCGAACTGTTGAACGGGAAGTTTGACATAAAGACAGCCCATAATAAAGGCACTAAAGTATTCGCCAGCCTATCTTTGAATATAGCAGAGGAGGGATAATGTGAGCAAGATACGGATATTAATTGCAGATGATCATTCCATCGTCAGGGAAGGGCTCAAACAGCTCCTGGAGTTGGAGGAAGATTTTGAAGTTGTTGGACAGGCTTCTAATGGAGTTGAAACCATAGAGAAAGTCGAAGAGCTTAAACCGGATGTGCTTCTTCTGGATATAAACATGCCTATAATGAACGGTATAAAAGCCCTTAAGAAGCTTAAGGAGGACGGTATCAACACAAGAGTTGTAATACTTACGATACATGAGGACAGGGAATACCTTTTAGAGACAATGCAAATCGGTGCTTCGGGATATATACTCAAGGATTCCGATTCGGCAAGTTTCTTCAAGGCCATTAGGGATGCATATATAGGGGAGTCATATATACAGCCGAAGCTGGCCGCTGATTTGATAAAGGAATTCAACAAGCCGAGAGGAGCCAGGGTTAAGAATGAAAATGAGCTTACCCAGAGGGAATATGAGGTAATTACACTTATTGCAGACGGTTTGAACAATAAGGATATCGCAGACAGGCTTTTTATCAGTGAAAAGACAGTAAAAAACCATGTTTCAAATATATTCAGAAAAATAAACGTAAGTGACAGGACACAAGCGGCGATATACGCATATAAAAACAATATCAAAAAGTAGGGTATACTCTGTTACACGATTGTAATATTTGGAAGCATTGCAAAATTCATAGTTTAATGGTATATTTTATAAGTAATAAATATTTGGATGATAATAATATGAATTGTTAAGAAAAGGAGGTCGTGAATATGATAAGGAATGTAATAACGGTTCAAACTGTACTAAATAAGACAGCTTGTTTTGCATACGGCATCAGTGTATCCAAAATTATATATCACGACCTGGGATTTGAAAAATAGCAATAGTTATTTTAGTCACGGGCCGTAATAACCCGTGATTTTTTATTTATATGAATAAATGTATAAAAGTCATGGGCAGAGACCTGTGGCTTTTTTAATTTTTGAAAGGAGGGGTTATAAATGACAATAGCAAGGGTGTGTGAAAATACTGCAGTAAGGGAATTTGACAGGGGAGGTAAAAGCATGAATCTGATTACTGAATTATTGACAAGGCTAAAGTACAAGTACAGGGAAAACAGGGATCTTAATGACTACGGGTATGAATTGTATCAGTCATTGGAATACAGCCTGAAGTATTTAAAAGGTGATGATTTCGGATATGGAGACCCCCGGACACAATCAATGGATGATCTGATGGCAAGGAGAATATTCTAGGATATCCGGAATATTATTGCCAAATGCCTATACAAAAAATATCAGTCGCGGACAAATGAAAAATTTTAGATTTGTTCGCGACTTATTATTTTGATAATTTTTCATGTTATGCTAAACTATATATAATATCACAGATTATGAGGCTGCGATATGATATCAGGGGAGTGAATCATTTGGATAAGCAGAAGCTGTATACTCTTTTACAAAAGCCGGAAGGTACCAAGCTGGATTTTAAAGCCGTACTTTCATTAAAAACTGAAAGTGAGAAAAAAGAGCTGGCCAAGGATGTTGCAGCAATAGCTAATTCAAAAGGCGGCAGGGGCTATATAATTTACGGGATACAGGACGAGACAAAAGCCATATTGGGAATTGAGGGAAAGCGTTATACGGAAGAGCAGATACAGCAGATAATAAGCCAGAGGTGTGACCCACCGGTATCGGTGAAGCTTGAGATAATCCCTGTTGACGATAAGCAGATTGCTGTCCTTACAATATACAGGAGCAGCCAGAAACCGCATCAGATAAGACAGACAGGTGTATTTTACATCAGAAGAGGTTCTACTACGGATATAGCAAGACGCGAAGAGATAGCCAGCATGCTCCAGGAATCGGGGATACTGCAGTATGAAAGAATTGTGCTGAACAAAGTGGAATTGAATGAACTGAACGAGGATATAATAAGTGATTATATTTCCAAAACAGGACTTACCAGCAACAGCGAAAACTATTATACACTTCTTGAGGGAGTCGGCATAATAGGGAAAGATGAGGACAACAACGGGTACCACCCTACTGTGGGAGGGTTGCTGGTTTTCGGTTATCATCCCCAATTGTACCTTCCTCATGCCGGAATAAGGCTGATAGACAAATCTGCGGCTGAAAAGGTGATGTATTTTTCCGGGCCAATTATTAAAATGCTGGATGAAATTGAAGACTACCTGAGATTGAAAGCAGCGAAAATAAATGAAAAATATCCCGTTGCAGCTGTTGTCGAAGCTGTGGCCAATGCTGCTGTCCATAGGGATTATTTTTCTCTTGGAAGAGAGATAGTCATATTGATAGATAATAAAAAGATAGAAATAAGTAATCCCGGAGCAACCTGCAGCGATGACGACATACAGGGGCTTATAGAGGAGTACAATCCCTGCAGAAGAAACCAGTGGCTGTATCAAAGATTGCTGATACTTGACAATAAGGGGAGGTTCTTTAATATAGGCGCAGGCATGAAAAAAATACATGAAGCCTTCAAACAGCATGGAGGTGCCAGATTCATAAATAATGAGAAGAGGAATCTTTTCAAAGTAGTGCTCCCGGGTTTCATGAAATACTAATTGATATTTTACATTAAAGTTGGTGATGATAATATGAACAACAAGGTGGTAACCTTTGAAAGAGGGGCAGATTTTTATTTCGACCTGTCATACAAGTATATACAAAAGGGGAGGCTGAAAACCGCTCTGAGATATATTGAGAAAGCTGTCAGCCTCAAACCTGATGACAGTTTCCTGCAGTTCAATTATGCGGGACTGCTGGCTGAACAGGGGTATATCGACCGTTCCACCGAGGTTTTGCTCAATATAGTAAAGAACATCGATCCAAATTATCTGGAATGCTATTTTGGCTTGGGGTGCAACTATCTGCAGCTGCAGAAGATAAAAAAGTCCTCGGAATATTTCAGCATTTATCTCGAAAAAGATCCCGGCGGTGAGTTCGCAGAGGAGGCGGAGGAGCTGCTGGAGATGCTTACAATGATAAAGGATGCCAATAACAACATGGATGATGAGGAGCTTGAAAAAATATATAAGATTGAGGAAGAGGCAATTGATCACCTGGAGAAGAAGGAATACAAGCAGGCCACCGAGAAGTTTGAAATAGTTGTACAAATGCTTCCCAACGCCGTACCGGCAAGGAATAATCTCTCTTTGGCGTATTATTATCTGGGATTTATCGACAAGGCAATAGAGCTTGCCCGGGAGGTGCTTACCTATGAAGAGTCCAATGTGCATGCAAATTGTAATCTTGCAATATTCTACAATAAGCAGGGCACGACCAGCCTGGTCAAGAAGCAGTTGGGAATAATCAGCAGGATCCGGGCTGACAGTGCGGATTACCTGTATAAAATAGGTGATACCTACGGAAGCTTGGGAAAGCACACCGATGCATACAAAACCTTCAAGAAGCTTTTAATTGTTGATTCAAAGAATCCAATATATGTACACCTTACAGCAGTAGCAGCTTTTAACAGCAGAAAGTACAGGGAAAGCATCAGGCTATGGGAGAAGCTGGACCAGCTTGACAAAGAAAATATGCTCTCGGATTATTATATCGAAGCTGCCAGAAAGCGGCTGGATGCTGAAGATGAAAGAACATATTTCCCTTATTTATATCAGCTTCCAAAGGAAGAAATCAAAAACAGGCTTGATTTTATATACAAGTTTATTGAAATGCCGGGGCCTGAGTGCAGAAAACAGCTTGCAGACAACGAGCATATGCTTGGCGTACTTTACTTTGGAATTAATTTTGATAAATATTTTCTGAGAAAACTAATATTCAATAAGATAAAGAATGACAGACTGATTGAGGCGGAAAGTGCCATTAGAAGATTCATGCTGAGGGATGATGTAGAGAATTATATAAAGATGGAAGCAGTATTCCTCTTAAATTTCATAGGTGCAAAAGAACCATATACTGTGAACTTTGACGGAGAAAAGAGAAATGTTACGATAGATTCTCTGGATTTTCCCGAGTCTGAATGGGAAAAGCCGTGGATAAAGGTGAAGCGAAAAGCCCTAACAATGATGCGAAATAAATATAAGAGGCCCTATAAGAAGATTGTTGAAGACATCTGGTATGAATTCATTAAGTCGACATTTCCGGAGGTGCCGGAAATAGATGATGTAAATATATGGGCAGCCGCATTGGAGCACACTTACTGCCGTTTGTGCAATGCTGAAGCTTCGGAGCATCAGCTGGCGGAGAATTACAATATATCATCAGCCTCACTGCTTGAAAAGGCGGAAATAATAAACGAAGCAATAAAAAATAAATACCAATGTAAGAAAGAAAAGTAAGACACGAGGACGTTTCTCCTGTCTTACTTCTTTTTTCTTACTGAAAAACCGAAGTGACCCAAAGACTCTGCAAGGGCCCTGTATTCGCCATGGTTATAGCATATCAAGCCTGCCTTATTAAGGTGCAGCTTTCCGGACTTGTCTAAAAGCTTTTCCTCTGCATCAACGCATAATATCTCTGCGATAAACATATCATGGGAGCCCAGGGATATTGTGTTGTTGACCCGGCATTCCAGGCTTACAGGAGATTCTCCAATGGAAGGGGCATCAACCAGATTTGATTTTTGCGGGGTGAGGCCTAAATGCTTAAATTTATTTATATCCCTGCCTGATTTTACCCCGCAGAAGTCAACGGCATATGCCAGATCCCTGGTGGGCAGGTTTACTACGAAGCTGCCGGTATCCTTAATTATACCGTGGGAGAATCTTTCAGGCCTTATAGAGACATAAAGCATTGCCGGGTCTGAACATACTATACCTGTCCATGCAACCGTTATGATGTTGTTCACACCTTCGCTGCTTCTGCAGGATACCATTACGGCCGGTACGGGATAAAGCATGGTACCGGGCTTCCACATCTGCTTAGCCATTGTTTCCTCCTTTTAACTCATCATACTTATTATTTGCTTATTATTATTTATTATATCATAAATCGATGAGACATGGGGACGTTTCGCGTGTCTCAATATCCTCCTATGAGCACATATCTTATCCCCCGTCACCAAAATCTCGGTTTGTACATAGTATGAAAGTGGGATGGTTACAAAAGTAACCAATGATAATCAGGAGAATATTATGGTAATAAATCAATAGAGATTGGAGGTTACAACATGGCATACGGCAAGGATAACAATGTGTCTGACAGCAGGATGAACGAGCTGAAAAATATGGTTTCCGAAAAGCTGGGAGGTGTGGATATTGACAACGTATCCACGGACCAGGTTAAGAATATGCTGGTAAATGAAATAAGCCGGAACAGTAACATAGACCCTGCCATAAAGGATAAGATCAACAAGGGGGATATAGACGGGTTAAAGGAAGATATCATCAAGTATCTGTCCAATAACAGGTCTGCAGACGGCTCAAGTGATCAGCTCATAAAAATGCTTAAGAGCAATGACATGGAAGGTCTGAAAAAACAGCTTATGGGCATGCTCCTTTCGGGACTGGGCCCTCAAAAAAAAAATGAAATAGAAGAGCCGGAAGTTTACGAAAGCCAGGCAGACTTAAAAGACAGCCTGGGGGATTTTGACGAAAGGGCTCTTTTGGGCTTGCTTTTTGACAAGATGTTTGCAGGGGTAAAGGATGATAACAGGATTTCACTTTTATATTCGCTAAGGCCTTTCGTATCCGAAAAAAGGCAAAAAGGCATAGATGATTGCATCAAAATTATGAATTTGGTTGCATTTTTTGAAAATTTTATGAGCAAGGCAGGGAAATAAAATGAGCACCGAGCATTTAATTTTGAGTATTCTTAATCGGCTGAGCCCGGAAGATTTTTTGATCCTTGCCATTGCTTTTATCTTGTATATTGAGAATAAGTGTGACAAAACATTTTTAATCATTACGCTCCTGGTGTTTTTGATGGATTTGCCCCAAAATCTGCTGGATTGAGGTATTTAAAGTGAAAAGGAATAGCAATGGCAAATATAGTGCATTACTACCTTAAGGACTGTTACAATGCTTCCCCGGAAGATAAAGTGCTTTATTGGGAGCCTTTCACATTAAAGCGCAGATATAGTTGGAAAATTGGAAGAAGAGGTATATAATAGTTAATATTTAATTTGTACATGCATATGAATAAATAGTATAATATTAACAAATGATTTACTAGGGGGAATTTTTTTAATGGACGGTGACTTATGGACGCAAATATTGCTTATAATGTTGCTTATAGGTTTAAATGCGTTTTTTGCTGCTTCCGAAATGGCTATAATTTCAGTAAGGCAATCCAGAATCAAGCCTCTTGTGGATGAAGGAAACAAAGCTGCAGTTTTAGTAAACAAATTTCTTGAAGAGCCGAGCAAGCTGCTGGCTACAATTCAGATCGGAATTACCCTTGCCGGATTTCTTGCCAGTGCCATTGGTGCTCAGACGTTAACAAACGGCTTGACCGGATTCCTCATGAGCTTGAATATTCCGTTCATATCTGCATCAGCTGCCGGGATTTCCACGTTTATTGTAACCAGTATAATTGCGCTGTTTACTTTAGTGCTGGGAGAGCTTGTTCCCAAACGAATGGCTCTTTCGCAATCGGAAAAGACGGCATTTAGGGTTGCCGGTACAATAAACCTTTTGTCCAAGTTAACGTATCCTATTGTAAAATTCCTTACCGTGTCCACTAATTTGGTAGTTAAGCTCATGGGGGGACCGGCAAAGGTAACGGAGGAGCAGATAACAGAAGAAGAAATCAGGTCCATGATAAACGTCGGGGAAGAGAAAGGGATATTCCGGGAAGCCGAGACGGAAATGATCAACAGTATATTTGAATTTGATGATACGGTTGCAAAGGAAGTAATGACTCCCAGAATCGATATTGTGGCCCTTAACTCTGAAGCCACCCGTGAAGAAATACTTGATGTAATAGTGCAGGAGAACTTTTCCAGGATACCTGTATATGAAGAATCAATTGATAATATCATAGGAATTTTATATGTAAAAGATTTATTTTCAATGATAAAAAATAAGGTCGAATGGGAGGTATCCCTTAAAGACATAATAAGAGAGGCACACTTTGTTCCCGAGTACAAGAAGATTGACGAGCTTTTCAAGGAAATGCAGAAATCCAAAACCCACATTGCAGTAGTCATAGATGAGTATGGGGGTACGGCAGGAATTATCACAATAGAGGACTTGCTTGAGGAAATCGTCGGCAACATATTTGATGAGTACGATGATGTAATTCTTGACTATGAAAAAATTGACGACAATACATATATTGTCAGCGGAATGCTTAATTTAGGCGATGTAAACGATATATTGGATACAAAACTATCCGGAGAAGAGGAGTTCGATACAATAAGCGGAATGCTCCTCAGCCACTCGGGCAAAATGCCGGAGGTAGGGTATGAACTGACTATCGACAATTTATATTTCAGGATAGAAGAAGTGGATGACAAGAGAATATCAAAAATAAGAATTGAAAAGAGAGATATAGAACCTGATAGAACAGAAGAGTAACAGTATTTTAGATATAAACCTTTTGCCCCCTTTGTTAATAATCAGGATTAATAACAATGTTAGGGGGTTTTTTGTTGATTGGATAGGTTTTTGCAGGGGTGTAAAACCCATCATGAAACCTTGTTACAGCATAAAAATATAACGTATTAGGGTGAGTGATATGAGATTTCCGGATAGCAGCTCAAATAAATTATTAAGTGAACGATGGCTGTCCGTTATTGCCCACTCATTGTTTTCATCCTGGATGCTATCCTTTATTTTTGAAGGAGAAGTTTTTTACTCTCTCATCGGAATCTTTGACTTTGATTCCCATGTTATGGTTTTCGGAGGAATTGCAGCTGTATTTTTGGGGCTGCTGCTATGCGGGTTTTTCATAAAAACAAAAAGAGGAGCCAAGAGAACTTTCCTGTATACTTACCTCTTTTGCATTGTCATTTCCGTGCCTTTTTTCTTTCCACCCTCGGTGTTATGGACTGTGGGAATTATCGCAGGCTCATTCATGTCCGGAAGCTGTGTGGCTGCATGGGGTTATTACTGAATATGGCAGCACTCTGGATTTCTCCACACAGCGGATTGGCTTTATCAATGATAATGCTGATCCTTGCATTCCTGTTTGCACTGAAACTCCCCGAGGATAATTGCATTTCGTCTTCTGCTTCCTTTGAGCCGGATAAAAGCCGGATAAGCATGGCACCTCTGCTTGCTTTTTTATGTCTCTTTATTATAGTTATTACTATTAATTCAGGTTTGATGTATCAAGTGGTTAATCCCGCCTTTGCCCATCTTAAATGGCTGACAAGCTGGTATTGGGCAATTCCCTATATTATTGCCGTTCTTACAATGGGTCATCTGCCTCAAAAGGTGAACCGGGCTTATATACTCTACGTTGCAATCGCTATGATCGGGATTTCATTCATAAGCTTTATGATCCTTGACCATAACATTGCCGGTTATATTGCAGTCAATACATTGATGCTTGGAGCCTTTGGAGTATGTGATTTATTTTGGTGGAGTATTCTTGGAGAAATGTTGGATTTTCATAAAAACCCCGCAACAATTCTTGGAATAGGCCTCTCCGCCAATGTGCTCGGGATACTGCTGGGAGGGTTGATAGGGAATGCTATAGTATCTGTCGACAAACAAAGCGCAGACCCCGTATTGCTGGCGCTGGCCATAGTTTGTGTGGCACTTGCACTGCTTCCGTTTTTGCATAGATATTTGTCTTCACTTCTCAGAGATCATACCTACTTAAGAGTATTCATGGAAATATCTGCTCAGGAACAGATCAGACAGCCTGACTATGACGCAGTGTTCGAGAACCTGTCGGAGCGGGAAAATCAGGTTGCATCCCGTTTGCTTCAGGGAAAGACTTACAGGATAATTGCCGGAGAGCTTTATATAAGTGAAAATACAGTGAAATATTATGTAAAAAATATTTATTCAAAGTTCAAAATACAAAGCCGCGGAGAACTTGTAAATATTGTTTTAGAAAAGAGAGGTATTGGGACAGGCAAATAAAAAGGATGGTTTTGTGTGGGAACTACCCGGTCGGGTAGGTCTTTTTTTTACCCTATGATGCTACTATGAAAAGAGAAAGTAGAATGAAAAGGAGGAGCTCCATGAAAAAAGCGAACAGGAAAAAAATTACATTGGGTCTGATCACAGCAGTGCTGCTGCTAACCATTTCATTATCAGTGAATTTCCTGATACCTGGGACGGTATATGCCGATACTACCGGAGGATGGCATCTTGCGGAAACGAATTATTATTTGTCAACATTGGATTACACAGTCAAGGGAGAAATACAAAACGGTATAATTGGGACCTCAGATGTCATATATGATAAATATACGGTTGAAGGCTCTGAAGGGGATATGACATTTACCCATTCACGCAGATATGATAATGGGAATGCCATTGCCCATGTGACATATCAGGTTGTCTGGGACACCCCTCCCTCCTATATTGCTGCCGGTCAGAAAACCGGATTCAACATTGATTATAAGGTAATCAGTTCCAAGTCTTGGGGCGGAGTACAGATAAATGCTCATTTGGATGAAGCAGGCATAAAGCCCGGGGGATAAAAAATCTATTATCCTGACTTTGGGCAGCGGCTATGGCTATACCTATACCTATGAGTGGAAAGAAGGATCTGCACCTGCTGTTTCAGCTACGGCCCCAAGCGATTCACCTCTTTTGAACGGGGAGTGGAGTATCATTGCCAACGGTATCAAAGGCAAGATCAATATCACAGATCAAACAGGTGCCCAATTCTCGGGGACAGTGCATATTGATTCAGGAAGAACAGAGCAGCTTGCCAACGGCTTAGGATACAGGCTCTTTAGATCGACTACCCAAAGTGATATTGGGATATCTGTTACAGACTTTTATATCACAAGCACTTCCTATGCGGATGTAAATGTGGAACCCAAAACTACTTATTATTATTCAGTAAAGCCGGTATTGGCAGAAGCAAGGCCTTTTGAAGGAATCGATGAAAAGCTTGGGGATGTAATTGCAACATTTGTTGTAACAACGGGGGATCAGGTATATAAGCCCGGAAGCTACAAGCATTTTATTATGTTAAAACTTGAAGACCCAAATATGAGCGTTGACGGAGTAAGCCAGGAAGTTGATCCGGGAAGAGGAACCGCTCCTGAAGTAATAGCGGGGAGAACCATGGTGCCCATCCGTGCGGTAGTAGAGGCTATAGGCGGTACAGTGGAGTGGGATGGAGCCACAAGGAAAATAACCCTGAAAGCAAGAGGAAATACTGTTGAAATGTGGTTGGGCAAAACAGATATAAAAATAAACGGAGAAAGCAAAAAAATGGATATAGCACCTGTTTCAAAAAATGACAGAACCTTTGTACCTGTAAGATTTGCGGCTGAGAATCTGAATTGCAAAGTGGATTGGATAAACAGTACCAAGGAAGCTGTAATAGTATACGAGGAATAATGTGGTATTGAACAGCCTCTGCTGTTAATTAACTCTGTCAGGAAAAAGCGGATTGAAGTAAGATCAAAAAATAATTAAGGTTTACAAAGTTTTCTTTGTAAACCTTTTAATTTTAATAATTATTAAAGACCTCATAGGTTCGTTTTACAAGGATAATGGCCTGTTCCCTCGTAGTATTGCCCAGGGGATTTATCATGTTGCTTCCGACGCCTTTCATAATTCCCTTGCTGTTCATATACCTGACGGCATCTATCGCCCACTGCGCAATTTGATTCTCGTCGGCAAAGACGGTGGAATGAGCCGCTTCGGTGTTAAGGGAGGGTATGGCGGCTTTGAGGGCACGCATGAGCATCACGCATATCTCCTGGCGCGTGATAGACTGATCGGGTGCGAAGCGGTCCGGGGAGACGCCCTTTACGATACCAAGATTATACGCTTTGAGGATTTCCGCGTTGCTCGTGTCGGTAAAAGGATTTGCAGAAACCGGAACAGCCGTCCTGCCGCTCAGTTTTTCATAGAGCTTGACCGAGATCTCACAGAATTCCCTGCGAGTGATGTTTTTCCGGAAATCACTCAAAATCCCGTCTGTAGTCAAACCGTGTGCTATGGCCTGCTCAATTTCAATAACAGCCCAAGCGCTTGCGGCGTCAGCGGCGTCAGGAGCGCCGGGAGCGTATCCTATTTCTTCCACGTTCACGGTACCGTCTGTCTCGACGGTTGCCCAGTTTTCAGGTTCAAGCGTAACTGACTTTTTGGCATCAGGCGAGATTCTTGCCCTGCGGGAACCGGGTATGGAAGTCTGATCCTCCTGTGCATTATCCGCTGACTCGGTGCTTCTCATAATAACATCAAAGATGACTCCGCCGGTTGCAGTACTGACGATAACGCCGCCTGCGTCTTCATTCAGAGACAGGGAGATATCTTTACCTTCCTCCATTCCCAACTGCTCGAAGATATACTCCCGGCCGATGAAATCGGTGCCAAGTTTTTTCACCCTTCCGGGAATCTGGGTTGACATGCGGATGGTAAAATCATCGTCTCTGCTGCCAGAGGCCAGTGTCACCTTATACTTGGAATAGCCTGATGCCGGCTCGATGATAAGACGATCCGCCGTGTTCGATTTAATGGACTTTTCCTCTACCGTGTATGTCGAAGCTCCGCTTAAAAGCCCGAGGGTATAACTGCCCTGGCTTATACCGGCAACTTTCGCGTTCAGTTTTACATTACCGGGTATAAGATAAGCCTCGTTGTCCGTAAAATTCCCGGCTCCCATCGGTATGAGCGCCTGTGAGCCCGGTATTTCCTCTTTCAGCTGCCCGTCTTTGATCCCGGTGACCCTTCCTTGATCATCCTCGAAGTACATATCGGCACTGCCAAACAGAAATGCGCACACGGTTTCCGTAATGGTAGGCATGGTATGATCTGTGATAAACGGCGCATCGGCGGTGTCACACAGTTTATTCAGACGCGAACTGTTTCCCAGTACCTCCTCATATTGATTATAAAATAATCTGTCGTTCCATGTCTTACTGGAATTAAAAGCGTAACTCCACCGCCCACTCGTGCGGATTTCTATATATGGGTATTGGGAGGAATCTTGTATATTGCCGTCAGGGTTGCGTATGCCGCTCACCTTGTTGCAGTCATAGACATATATCCGAATGGTGCCGTCTTCCATGTACCGGACCATCCACGGGACCAGGGCATGGCCCTTGTCATCCTCTCTGATTCCGATAATACCCGGCCTTTCCCTTCTTAAGTCATTTTCTACCTGGCCAAGGATTACTCTGGTATTACTGAGGTTATTTGATTCGGGGTATTGGGCTGCGCGCTTAAGAAAGACATCTTTCCCATACTGCCCTGCCTGCCGGGCAAGAATATACTCACCCGTATAGGAATTTGCACGGCTCAGCTGATGAGTCAACAGAGAGGATTCCAAGTCATCGGAAGAGATCCTTCCGTTATTGATTTCAGCGCTCATGGTGCTCATGCCGAAGCAGGTGCCGATCTTGGCAGCGTCCTTTATAAAGGCATTATAAAAACCCAAGGCAAATGCGCTTTTCCAGCCCCATTTCTCCACCCACCAGCATTCATCCGCTCCGAATATACTTACCATCATATCCCAGGATAAGTCGCCCATTGTATCATTATCAAAGCTCGGCGTACTGTTCCAATACAGCCGGATATCGTCGAGCCCCGCAATGTCGAAGGATTCGTGCGGAGTGGACGCATACTGGTTTTCTTTATCTATAGCGCTTGCGTAGTAAGAAAAGCGAGTCTCGTCCGGGTCGTCGTTTGTCCAGGTCAGTGTTTCACAGACGCTTGTCTCGCCGCTGTAGGTGAATTCATGAGGCATACCGTTTATCGTAACTGTCAGGCTTTTGATGCCGTCGGGGTCGTCGGCAGACGCGGTCAGCACCACCCGCTGTCCATCACCGGCAATGAGACTGTATCGCTCCGGCACTGTCCTTTCAACACCCAGCCATTCTGCAGTTATCCGTACGTCCGGAGCTGATCCGGATCCGGTGACCGGAACTGTGATGTCGCGCCTTACGGGAAGCGGGTCGGCTGCGTCATCGGCGATAAGCGTATAAGTCATTGCGGGCAGTTCAGCCGTTTCGACGTAAGAAACCGACAGCGTTGTCTGGTTGCCGATAGCCTTCTGCCTCGCAAGCAGCTTCGTGCCCCGCATGATGGTCACGTGGGAAAGCGCTTTGTTATCCGAAGCACTGGCGGTAATCGTCATGGGCTCGCCCGGCCTCGGATTTTCCGGGATTACGGTATAGGTCAGGGTACAGGGGTCTGTATCCGACGTATCGGGGGTTGGAGCAGGAGAATCGGGGGATGAACCGATGTAGCTGATCACTAGAGCGGGCGGATGAAGGGAAGACTCATCGCTGCGGAAGGATATCCCTTTACCTGCTTCAGTCCAACTGGGTCGGATTGCGATACCGTGGTTTAGTTTTGAGGAAGTTAACCATGCTTCCAAAAGAGAAACAGGGATTTTTACATTGTACCATCCGGCTTTTGCGGGAAGATCGGCTGAGGCGACGGCCGTGGAACTGCTGATTACCGGCTTAGTCTTCCATGTCACCGTGCTTTCGTCAAAGCCGCCGGCCAGCCTGTAGAGATTAACGGTACCTGCCTCCGAGCCGACCTTGTAGAGCCTGATATGCGCGTCGGTGATTTCGGCGTCGTCGGGCAGGAGGCCGCCGTCCGATTCCTTGATCGGATGGAACCGGATAAGCGATTGCCTTTCAAAGCCGAATTCGTCCTTACCCACCGACAGGACCTGCTCAGAAAGTATGTTGAAGTTCGCTGCGGGCGAGCTTTCGTCAACGTACACGGAGGATGTCGATCCGATGCTGACCGTTTTGGGAGCAGGAGCATTGACGGGGGAAGGAGCTATTGCGGCATATGCTGCCGGCATTGAAAAAAGCATGGTAATCATCACCGTAAAGGCAATAAGAATGCGTGTTTTCATACAATACCTTCCTTTCTTAAATAACACAAATAAGGGCGGCTTCGACGCATTTGCCGCCCACACACCTTGGAAATGAGGGTGTCCGTCTTTGGGTAGAGTAACCCATCTATAGTATGAGATACACGCATTAAATCAGCATTAAATTTTCAGGCGGGAATGAAGAATGATTACAGCATTTCTTTTTCATACCGTTTGGCAAACTGCCTGGATATGGAATCGGCCAGATGGTTCTGCCCGGTATGCCGATAGAGCTTGATTAAGGTTTTATAGGAGTGTTCATTATAGGGATCCAGTTTTATGATGCGAAGCAGCAGTGCCTCTGCGGCTTTAAAATTTGACTCCTGCTTCAGAAGCGCCACCGTCTTATGGGCAGTTTCCAGGAATATCGCGCTAAGATATTCCCGTTCTGCGACTGTATATTCCTCATAGATATCAAGAGGCAGAAGGCCGTCCTGATAAAGGTCTATCATCTTAAGCATCATGTTTTTTGCACTTTCCGGATCTGCTGTTTTTGTTTTTTGGAACAGCTCAATAAACAGGTCGGTATCAGTTTCACAGGATTTTTTTGTTATCATGAATCCGTGCTCATTTTCAGTAATAAGAGAGGGAGTATCTTCAAATGAAACGCCTATGCCTGCCAAGGCCTTTCGAAGCTCGCAAAGAGCTACCCGCAGGGAGTTCAAAGCGGCTTTTTTCTCGGAATCCGGCCAGAAGACAGCGGCAAGCTTTTCCCGGGATACGTAAATGTTCCTGTTGAGCAGCAAGTATTTAATGATCCCTGAAATTTTTCGGGTCTTAAAGGCGCTTTCATCAATGGATGCACCGTCGGCTGTGATCTTGAACCAGCCGAATAGCTGAATATAGATATCTTTTCGAACAGGCTGCCTCTTTACGCGGGAGTATTTACGGATGAATTTTTGTACAGAGTCTGAGGAATGAAAGGCGTCAGCATTCTTAACCAGATACTTCTCCGCAGAAGCTCCGAAGTATTTCCGGATGACGGAGCGGAGAAAAACCATTTGGATATTCCCTTGGGCGGCACGGGCACATATAGCCGCGAGAGTGGGAAAATGCATGTCATAAAACACCGAATAATCGTTTTCGACGCAGACAAGAAAGGCATTCTTTAAATATGCCATGCCTTTTACGGATTCGCCTGTGTCAAAATAGAGCTTGGAAAGATGTAAAGCGGTGCCGGCAATGGATTGAAGGGCGCTTTTCTCTGTGCTTTTTGCTAAGGAGTGCAAGAGAAGCTTTTCAGCCTGTTCATATTCCCCGCATTCCCGCAAAGCCGCGCCCGCAAGAGAGGCGGCAAGATCGTCGTCACCTTGCACCGGATTCATGGACATGAGTTCGTGATAGGTATCAAGAATCCGGGACGGCTCAATGGGATTGTCTGTCCCGCAAACCCACAAGTAGTGATGAAGTTTGCACAGGTTGGCACGAACACCGTTTTCAAAGGATATATAGTCCCGCTGTGCACTGCAGATATGGCTGACCGCGCTATCCGTATCGTGGGTCAGGTATTTGATCATGGCCAGATAGTACCTGCCGTTTGCATTGGAATAATGATGCCCATACCGTTCGCCCAATTCCAAAAGTTCCCGCACATTTTCCTGAGCCGCAGGAAGGTTCCCTTTGAGCAGTAAAACGCGGCTGAGCAGCGACAGCGCAAAAGAACGCCAGTACAGGTCCATCTTTATCAGAGTCGAGGCAAACAGGTTTTCCAATATCTGCAGCGCGCCTTCCAGGTCTCCCTGTCTGTGGCGAAGGGCGCATCCATACAGATAAGCCCCGCAATATTCCTCCTGGTCTAAACTATAATTCCTCAGTGCTGAAAACAAGGCATTTCCTTTTGGAAAATCCTCACTCAATGTGGCTTCCGAAAGCGAAAGCAGCATCAGGGAACGCCTGCACAGTCCGTCTTCCATGGCTCCCGGGATGGTCTGAAGCTCACGCACTACTTTTTTTACGATGTCCAGTCGGTTCTGGTATACGCAGGTCATCATAAGGAACAGGCAGGTTTTGATGCGCATGGCATGATTCCCCTCCGCCTCAAACAGCCCGCGGGCTCTTTCAAGGCAGCGTATGGCGCGGTTGAAATCAATACGTTTATTGGTCACGCCATCGTACACCAGAAGATAGGGATGATTTTCACGATATGTTTCGGGGAAGCTTTCTACCATAGTTTTCAGGGTTTCAGTAAACCCTTCGTTTAACATGGAGTCTCCGCACCTTACGATTACATCGGCAGCCTTATCCATTTCACCCGCGGTAAGATAATGCCGGACAGCCCTGTCAAACCTTCCGGCGGTTGAATAGTATCCGGCGATCTCCATCTGAAGCTGATGCAGCTTTGAAGCTCCGAATATATCGAGTCCCATGGCGGCTAAAGCGTTTTTATAAAGAGAATGAAAGCGGAGAACAGTTCCGCTTGCGGTAATGGTTTTTGTAAGATAAAGATTCCGGGCTAAAGCCACATCAAGGGTTTCCCCTGCATCGATACCGAAAATATCCGGTAATTCTTCAACCCGGAAGTCGTCAAGCAAAGCAAGGCGCAAGAGTATGCCTATTGTTTCGCTGCTTTCATATTGCAGGGTTTGGGAGGTTAAACAGTCAAACAGCTCAGCGCTGTTTATGCCCTTTTCAAGGAAGTTGCTAAGATGCTGGACACCGGAGGCTTTGAATGCGGAGAGAATCATCACAATTCCGGCAATCCAGCCTTCGGAGACCTCGTATAAACGTTTGTATGCATTTTTATCCGCCATAATTCCAAACTTCTCCCGGCAAAAAATCCTGGTTTCGTCGGGTGTAAAGCGCAGTTCGGCCGCTCCGTAAGCGGTAATGCCTTCCGTAAAGGCGTGCCCCGCTTCAAGGCCGGTTTGCAGCCGCGAGGTTATAATCAGGTGCACGCCCGGCGGCATATTGGAGAGCATATACCGCACGCATTCGATGATCTCGGGCTGCCGAAGGGCATGATGATAATTGTCGAGTACAAGATAGGTCGGGATATTATTATCGAGAAACTCCCAGGCGTCCTGACAGAGCACTGCGTTGAAAAGGCTCAGGTCATTCATGGAGGTCAGCATATTAAAGCTCTGAATGCGGCTCTGATCAGGGATCCTTTGGAAAAGGGTATGGACCAAATGGGCGGCAAATATTGCATATCGGCTGTCCTCCTGCTCCAGACGGTACCAGCATACCTGCCCATCGATGCCGGCAAGTGTAAGCAGAACAGCAGTGGTTTTGCCGCTGCCCGCCGGAGCTGTGATAATGGTGCAGCGGTGCGCCGCAATATCCAGCGCCTTTAGCCGTTCTGTAAAAAGGGCTTTGTCGGTCAATTCGGGCACAATCAGCTTTGATTTTAATATGGGGACAGGCTGTGTTTCAATTCGTTCCATGTGGCCTTCATCCCTTCTTTTATCTCTTATTCAAATTTTATCATATTCTGGATAAAAAAAACAATTTAAATATCATTACCATTAAGTATAATGCTAATTTAATGATCATGGCTCATGATAAGAAATAGATTGATATATGATGAAAGGACGTGGGCTTATGAATCAGGGAAGATTCCGTATAATGGCGATACTGTTGGCACTTTGCCTCGCGGTATCACTTACTCTAACCGTACAGGCGGCGGGCGAGGTTTGCCGGATCGGTCCGGTACTATACATGACTTTAGACGACGCGCTTTTTGCGGCAGTGGACGGGGATACCATACAATTGCTGACTGATATCGATTACAGCCACGGGTTAACCTTTGTTGAAAAAGACATCACTTTTGACCTGAATGGATACAATCTCAATGTTGAAAATAGTACCGGCACCGGACTTTTTGCAAACAATTCAATCGTCAGCATAACCGGCGGGGGTGAATTTAATGTAAGCGGCACGACCAGAGGGGTACAAGCGTTATTGGGTGCCTCAGTTACTGTAACAGGCGCACATGCAACCTCCCCAGGCGGCATTGGCGTATATGCCGTGGAAGCATCGCAGGTCACAGTTGAAGCCGATGCGGCGGCAACCGGCGAGGATGGACTTGGTGCATATGCCGAGAGCGGCTCAAGTATCAGCGTGGGAGGGAATGCCATCGGTCAAGGGTGCGGTACTGTATGCTACGGTGTGGGCAGTCTCGTTGATGTTAGCGGTGACTCAATTGCCACCGGCACGGACGGTATTGGAGCGGCTGCCGGTGACGGAGGCGAGATAATCATTGATGGGGAAATCCAGACCAACGACATCTATGTCCAAATCAACATGACGGAAATGGAGATCGGCGATGTGACGCTTCCCACAACCAAGGCGGGCTACCGCACATATTCAGGAGGCATCCCGGAGAGTACCGTCTGGGTCAAAATGAGGATAGTCTGCGAGATTGACGGAGGGGAGCAGTATGAGAACCTACCCGACGCACTGGCTGACGCCGCCGACGGGGACACCCTGCGGCTGCTGGACGACATCCTTTGCAATTCCGGTGTCAGCATTGTCGGGAAAACCGTCACGCTGGATCTGAACGGGCACGACCTGGATATCTATGAGCCTTCCGGCACGGGGCTTTCCGTTTCAAACGGCGGCATTGCCTTGGAGGGTGAGGGCAGCTTTACGGTGACTGGCTATGAATGCGGTGTGCATGCGTATCCGGGCAGCGTGGTTACCGTCACAAACGCTGGGGCTACGAGTATTACCGCAGGCGTCGGTGTAATAGCGGCAGGCGGAGGGGAAGTCACGGTGATGGGCGATGTCCAGAGCGTCTGCAAAGGCGTTATCGCCATAGGAGAGGGTACCAAGGTTACAATCGGCGGTAATGTGACAGTTGAGGCCAACGAAACTTGGGGCATCGAGGCTACGGCAAGCATTGGAGGAGGTGCGGAGGTAGACGTCGGAGGAGATGTTACCGTCAACGGCGGCGGTGGCGTCCTTGCCCAGGGAGACGGCACCGCCATATACATCAGTGGCAGCGTGACGGCTACCGACGGCGGCGGAGCAATAGCTATGTACGGGGGCCGTGTGGCAGTAGACGGCAACGTGCAGGCATCAGCTGAGGGCGCATCTGCTTTGGGTATCGGCAGTGCCGTGACCGTAGGCCATAATATTTCGGCTACCACGGGTGTACAAGCGCTGAGCGGAGGACAGGCGGAGGTACAAGGCGGCGTGGGAGCGGTTATGCTCGGCGCCCAAGCGGGATATGACGGAAGCATGGCCATTGTTCACGGCGGAGTCATTGTTACCGATGCTGCCGGGATCGGCGCGGAAGCGTTTGGCTCTGAATCCGGCACAGCAGTCGTACAAATTGACGGTACTATTACGGCCGACACCTACGTTCGCATCGGCGGCGAAGTCAAGGATGGCAGCGAGTCAAGCCGCACAACACCTACTCTGAAGATAGGTTACCATACCTACAGCAGCGGCGGCGACATCGTATATGTGAAGGTGCCGGATACCGAAGGAGAGACTCCCATTGTGGTGACCGATGCAGTGACAAGCATCACCGCATCCGGCGCGACGCTTTCCGGAGATGTCACGAATGACGGGGGATTGGCGGTTACCGAACGCGGCTTTGTCTGCGGGATGGCGGAAAACCCTACTATCGGTGCCTCGGGAGTCATTCGGGTGCCGGCAGGCAGCGGCACAGGCGAGTTTTCGGCTGTGCTGGACAGCCTTTCGGCAGACACCGGCTACCATGTGCGCGCCTATGCCATCAATGAAGCAGGAACGGGTTACGGCGAGGACAGAATGTTTACAACGCTTTCGCCCGTGCTTACGCCCGACCCGGACGATGACGACCCGCCCATGCTTCGACCTGACCCGAATGATGACGACCCGCCCACGGTCTTGACGAGACCGGTTACAGCCATCACCGTGTACAGTGCTATGCTTTCCGGCAGAGTCACTTCAAGCGGCGGGGCTACGGTAACAGAACGCGGCTTTGTCTATGGCACGTCGGCTAATCCTGTTATCGGCGGCAGAGGCGTCACTAAGGTTACGTCGGGCGGCGGCCTGGGTGAATTTATGGCGGAGATCACCGGACTCTTGCCGGATACTACCTATTATGTGCGCACCTACGCCGTAAACAAAGAGGGTGCGTCTTATGGGGCAATTGTGAACTTTACAACGGAATTGATTCCGCCGGCCGGAAAAATTGGCTGGCTGGATGCGCCGGGGGCCGATCTGACGAGCGGCAACGTAGTGCTTTATACTGATATGTCGGGCGAAGAACACATTGTAGGCCTGAGCATTGTAGAAGGCTCCGCAATGAGATACATTTCCCGCGGACCCGGCAGCTATGAGTTCATCTATAATGCAAAGCCTTTTGACGATATTTCCGGGCATTGGGCGAAAAACGACATTGATTTTGCTACGGCGAGATTGCTTTTTATCGGTATTACGCCAAGGCTTTTTTCGCCTGATACTGCCATGACAAGGGGCATGTTCGCAGCCATACTGGGGCGCATGTATGGGGTTGACCAGTCGCTTTATACCGGGCATAGCTTTGACGATGTGCCGGAAAGAGCCTATTATGCACCCTATGTGAAATGGGCGCGGGAAAACAACATTCTATTCGGCGTTTCGAAAAGCTCATTTGAACCGGAAAAAGCCGTCACACGACAGGAAATGGCCGCGATGATGCACCGCTTTATGAAGTATTTGGAACTTGAACCTGAAAAAGGCGGCGAAGAATTCAGCGATGCGTATGAGATTAGCTCATGGGCGCGGGAAAGTGTCATGTCTCTCAAGAAAACCGGAATTTTAAACGGCAAGCCGGGCAACCGGTTTGACCCTAATGCGTCCTCGACACGAGCAGAGATAACGGCTGTTCTGAGAAGGCTTATTGAGTATATTGTGAATAAATAAGCGCACTGCTTGCACTGGAGTCTTCTGTGCCGGGAGCGGAGGGATAGCGGCCGCATTGTAAAGGGAAATAAGCCAATAAAGCAAAAAAACATTTTATATGTTAAAAATGGACTATGTTCAAATCACATAGTCCATTTATTTTCAATATGGTGCCGAAGGTCGGACTCGAACCGACATGCTTTGAGGGCGCATGATTTTGAGTCATGTGCGTCTGCCAATTCCGCCACTCCGGCATTTGTCACATAAAACATGATAGCATACATATGCTTAAAAATCAATACAAATATTTGCATTTGCATGCTTCATGGAGTGCAAAATCAACATTAAGTTTTTATTTTAAAATAATAAATATTATGATATAATAAACCCTGTGATTTTTATTTATGTATACTTATCAATGTATTTAGGGGGACAATTATAAATGGATCCAGTAACCCACGCAGCAGTAGGACTTTCTATCGCACTAATGTCCGGAGAACCTCTGGCAGCTTCAAATCCTGCAATAATAGCTTGTGTAGCGGGTGCAATCATTCCTGACGGTGATATAATAATGCAGCTTAAAGGCGATTATTCATATTTGAAAAACCATAGAGGGATGTCCCATTCCATACCAATGATGTTTGTTTATTCAGGCATAATAACCGGATTATTGTTGATGGTTTTCAACGGCATAGCCTTTTGGAATATTTTTCCTCTTGCTTTGCTGGGCTGTTTTTCCCATATTGCCCTGGATGTCACAAATTCATACGGTGCACAGGTATTATGGCCTTTGAGCAGGAGACATATAACTTTTGATCTGCTGTTGGTATACGACCCTATTCTTATCATATTGTGTTTGATTAATATTCTGCCCTATACTAGGGGTATGATTCCGCCATATATGACAGTATTTATTTTTGCCTGCTATTTAATTCTTCGCCGCATTATGAAAAAGCTGGCACAGGATATTGCTTATCAGAACCTCAGCTATAAATACAAGAGCGAGTATTTCAGGATAATGCCTTCTATGATAGGACTTATAAAATGGCATTTTGTATTGTATACCGGAAGAAGAAAGATAATCGGGGAAGTTAATATATTTCCCAGAAGGTTCAGGATAATAGACATTAAGAAAAACATCGATACAGAATTATATAAAATTGCAATGGACACTCCTATAGCCATGTTTTTTGAAAAGTTTACCCCAATATTCCACGTTGAATGTGAAAAGACGGAAGACAATTATGAATTTGAATTTACAGACCTCAGATACTACATTTCAAAAGATTTCCTGCATCATGCCACTGCTGTAATCAACAGGGATCTTGAAGTGGTGACATCTTTGTTTCATCCTTATAGAAAGACCAGAAATGTAGAAGTGTAGATATACAGCATTTATGCCTGAAGAAGTCAATGACTTCTTCAGGCTTTTTAATTTAGCGCATAAGAATAATGCGACGCAGTTATTAGATTGTAGTCGTACTCCATGAGCACTAGCCTTGTATATCAGCGAGCACTTATTGGCTTTGGGCAACAGAATCGAGTGAAGATATGCAGTAAAATCCGTGGGATTTACGTGAGGTAAATCCAGCACATACCAACAGGACGTTGGGTTTATGTGCGTCAGGATTTTACAAGTATCAAGCTCTGATTCTGTCCAAAGTTAATATCGTGCGAGTCGGGATATAAGGCTAGTGCTCTGTAGGATGACAACAAACTTCAGATACGTCGCATTCTTCTTCTAATATTTATCAGATTCGAATAATTTAATAAATGGAGTAATAAATATAGATTGTGTGTTACTTGTATAGAAGGGGGATTTATTTTGAAGAGGTCTTTCTTTATTGTACTTATTGTTATCATTTGTTTCAGCCGGGTTTTGGCAGACGGCAGCTTAAATAAATCAGCCATTGAGATTAATCTGCCTTCAGGCACCTTGAGCTTGTACAAGGACGGCAATTTGGTCAAGGAGTATCCCTTATGCCTTGGGAAACAGTCAACTCCCACGCCGGTCGGGCAATACAGGATAATATACAAGGCTGTTAACCCCTATTGGCTGAACAAGGGTGAAGTGGTGCCTCCGGGGCCTCAAAATCCTCTGGGCGTAAGGTGGATGGGAATCACCAGGGGCATAGGCATTCATGGGAATAACAAACCGGAGTCCATAGGGACATACGCATCTGCGGGGTGCATAAGAATGTTCAACAGGGATGTGGTTGAAGTATATAATCAGGTAACGGTAAATACTCCCGTAAATATAAGATATGACAGGCTAAAGCTGTTTGAAGACAAGTATTCAATGGAAAAGAGCATAATAATATATCCGGATATTTACAAAAAAGGTGCAGAAATTGCCGGACAGCAATTGGGGCAATTAAGTAACAGGGACATACCCGAAGAAATTTTGAAAAAAGCTCAGGAAATTATAGCAAAGCCCATTTCCAAGCCTATAGCGGTATCCGGCGGAATCGGAGTATTCCTGAACGACAGCCTTATGACCTGCGATGCTCTGGAGGAGGAAGGAGAAATATATGTGAATTACAAAGCTGCAGAGGATATTCTGGGATTGACTCCGGAATTGGCCGGCCAATTTGATATAGGGATTAAGGAACTGGAAGGGGCGATATACATAAATCTAAATGATACGGCGGATAGCTTCGGAGGGGCTGTTAGCTATGATGAAGCGGTTGGTAATGCATATATAGACATGGAAGTTGTCAAGGTCAACGGGACTTTTGCAGGAATAAATTATGGGGACTATGACAAATCAGACTATTTGACCGTTGAAGCGGTTAAGAACCTTGGATATGAGTATTCCGAAGACGCTGTTGATATAAGGATTTTCGGCAAAGGGATAATGAAGCTTAAGAGAGAGAATGCCTGGGTTATTAATGCGGATAATCTTGCTGAAGCATTGGGAGGCTCTAAAGATACAAGCTCCCGGTACGGGATTGTGGACCTCAGGCTTCCGACTTATTTAAAGGTTGGCAAAGAGTATTTCAAAACGGACAACATGGAAGGAAAACCAGTGCTGAATGCGGAAACAGCTTACAGCATATGCGAAAGAAGCGGTCAGGCTGTTGAAACCTTTTCCGCACAGGGTCAGAATATCGACGATATAATAGACCTGAAAACTTTTTTGGAAGACTATGACTATACTGTGAATAATTTTTATACGTTAATTGATATTAAACTAAAGGAAAATTAGTAGTATAATATACTTGTAAGCAAGCTTAAAAAAACAGAAAAGGCTGCTGATTAAAAATATTTTGAAATTCTTGCCGGAGATTCGGAACTTTTTTTCAAATTTTACGTCTAATAGCATTGATGATTGTGTCTATATTATTAGTGCCTCCTTGGGCATTAATTTATTGAAAATATTATTTGATTGAGTGACACGTGGGGTTTTGGCTTATCAAAATGCATATGACGGATGTATTTAAATAGCGAGAGGGGGAAATGCTGTGAGTGACCTGGAAAAACTGCTAATAAAGAAGAGCCAGTCCGGAGATGTTGAATCCTTTGAGCTCCTGATAAGCTCCTATGATAAAAGGGCATACAATATTGCTTACCGTATTATGGGAAACGAAGAAGATGCGAAGGACATGGCACAGGAGGCGCTGCTCAGGGTATTCAAATCTTTGAAGGATTTTAAGGGACAAGCGGCCTTTTCTACATGGCTGTATAGAATTGTGACAAATGTTTGCCTGGATGAATTAAGGCGCAGGAAGAATGAAAAGTATGTATCCATGGACAGCACAATACATACGGAAGACGGTGAGCTGCACATGGAGCTGTGTTCTGAAAAAGAAACCCCTGAAAGTGTTTATGAGAGGATTGAACAGCGGGAACTTATCAGGAATGCAATACGGGAAATGAGTGAAGATTATAGAACTGTAATAGTGCTGAGAGACATACAGGGCTTCAGCTATGATGAAATATCCGGCATGCTTGATTGTTCCCTGGGTACTGTAAAGTCAAGAATTAACAGAGCGAGAACCATGCTGAGGGATAAGCTGAAAGACAGCATGGAACTTTCCCGTGAAAATATAGTCTAATTTGGTGAAGGGGGGTAGAAGGGCTATGAAGTGCGAAACAATAAAGAATATGATGTCCTCATATATAGATAAGGATTTGAATAATATAGAAAAGGCCGAATTCGAAAAGCACCTTGCAGTATGCGAAGAATGCAGAGAAGAATATGAGAGCCTGCTTGACATAATTGCTGCATGCGGCAATCTCGAAGAAATTGAACTGCCTCAGAACTTCAGAACGGAACTTCACCAAAGATTGAATGAGGAGAAAAGTAAAAGGAATTTCTTCAGCGGTATAATGGGCAGCAAGCGCATGAAGATGGCAACGGGACTTGTTGCTGCAGCACTGGTAATTGCGATAGGAATAGGAAGTTCATCCTTACTTTTTGATAATAGCATGAAAATGACACAAGAGTCCGCACCTGACTCGGGTTATGGCGCAGCTTCCGCACCTGCTGCATCGCCGGAATACTTTGATGCAGACCTTGCCATGAATAAAGCCAAGTCGAGAGAATTTGAAATAGCCAGGGCAGAGGAGCGGGGTGTTTCAGAGGATTCTGTCAGCATGCAATTCAATGAAAGCCTTATGGCAAAGGAAATGGCGCCCGGTCAGAGCCTGAACGGTCAGGCTGTTGAGAGTTCCAGGTCAGGCAGGATGGTAATAAGATCGGGCAACATATCAGTGAATGTGGAGAATGTAGATAAGGCAGCCGCTGATATAAGGCAGATGACTGAAAGCAGCGGGGGCTATGTGGAGAATTCTCAGATAGATAATGTAACAGTGCCTCAGGTTCCTGTCTATGATGCAGGTCCTGAAGCCAGGGGGGAAACACAGAAGTATGCAAATATGACTGTGAGGGTTCCTGAAACCAGGTTTGAGGATATATTCAACAATATTAAAGGCATGGGCGAACTGGTCAGCGAGAATATGAGCGGCAGCGATATAACAGCGGAATACAGGGATACGACAGCAAGGGTGGATAACCTGAAGATTCAGGAACAGAGCCTGCAGCAGCTTATGACAAAGGCTAAGACTGTGGATGAGATACTGAAAATAGAATCGGAACTGAACAGGGTAAGAACCGACATCGATATTAACACAGGTAACCTCAAACGTTGGGATAACCTGGTTCAGTTGTCCACCATCTATATATACATGAGAGAGCTTAAGCCGGAAGAGCTTAAGAGTGTGGATGTCCCCGGAACGTGGGAAAAAGCATATCAGGGTTTCATAAAGGCGGTCAACAACGTGGTGGGGGGCCTTCAGAAGACACTGATACTGCTGGTTGCCGCAATACCTTATCTGTTTATCGTCGGAGTGATTGCCGCCTTAGGGTTTGTAATAGCAAGGAAGGTAAAATTAAGTAAAATTAAATAGAGTTGTATAAATATGAAAACCATGCAAGACTTTCTATCGGCATGGTTTTTATTATGCAAAATGTTGAAAACGATGGTTTTTCAACGACTTATACCTGATAAAATTTGATAATAGTGTAAGATTAATGTATAATTGTAAACGAAATTTAATTTTTCATGATGGGTTTAAGAAAGGATTATCAATATGAAAATTCCAAGCTTAATTAAAGTAAGACATGTATTTAACAATGAGCACATCAGGGACATTGAAGGTACAGTAAGAGAGCAGATGCAGTCTTCAGGAGTAAAGATTGATAAGGGGTCAAATATTGCGATAGCAGTGGGGAGCAGAGGCATTAAAAATATTCATAGAATTGTAAAAGCTGCTGTTCAGTATGTCAAGGATATGGGAGGATTTCCGTTTATTGTCCCTGCGATGGGAAGCCACGGAGGGGCTACCGCAGAGGGGCAGAGGGGTGTGCTGGAGGGTTACGGCGTAACGGAGGAATACACAGGTGCACCTATCAGGTCTTCAATGCAGGTGGTTGAGCTGCCCCAAGAAGGTTTGGAAAACAAAGTATACATGGATAAGAACGCCTATGAGGCTGATGGTACAATAATAATAAACAGGATTAAATATCATACGGATTTCCATGGAAGCCACGAAAGCGGCCTTATGAAAATTTGCGTAGTTGGCCTTGGCAAGCATAAGCAGGCTCTGGAATTGCACAAGTACGGAGTCAAAGGGCTGAAAGATATGATAGTCCCTACGGCAAGACAAATCTTAAAACATGGAAATATCATAATGGGAATCGGCATTGTTGAAAATGCATATGATGACACAGCAATAATCAAGGCTTTAAAACCCGATGAAATAGAAAATGAGGAAGCAAAGCTTCTTGAGATATCAAAGGGGAATATGCCATACTTTCCTGTAGATAAATTTGATTTGCTGATAATTGATGAAATGGGCAAGAATATAAGCGGAACAGGTGTAGACACTAACATTATAGGAAGGATAGGCATAAGAGGGGAAAAGGAACCGGAAAAGCCTTATATAACAAACATAGTTATTACCGACCTTACGGAGGAATCCCATGGAAACGGACTTGGCGTCGGGTTGGCAGATATAATTACGAAAAGGCTTTTTAATAAAATAGATTTGAAAATAACCTATGAAAATGTGCTTACCAGCAACTTCCTTAAAAGGGGGAGCATACCTATTATCGCAGATACGGACAGGCAGGCAGTAGAGTATGCTCTAAGGACCTGCGGGCCTATTGAAACTGAAAACGCCAGAATTATCAGGATAAAAAACACACTGGAGCTTGGTGAGATTTATGTATCTCAATCGATACTGGAAGAAGTCAGGGATAATAGGAATATTGAGGTTATTGGGGAATTAAGGGATTTATTTGGCGACGGCAGTGAATTGGTATATTTCTAAACAAATGTCATGAATTATTCGCACTAAAGAATTTGAAAGCTAGGAGGATAATATAGTATGATAAAGCCAATTATCGGAATTACTATAGGAGACCCTTCGGGCGCCGGCCCTGAGATATGTATTAAGGCGCTGAAGAACGATTATGTCTTGAATAACTGCAGGCCTGTACTCTTCGGAGACAGAAATGTGTTAAGAAAGGCTGCGTCTATTGTCAAATGTGAGACAAAAATCAACATAATAAACAATATAAGCGAGTATGCCGAAGGTGTGATAAATCTCATATCTCTAGATAACATGGCATGTAATTATGAATTTGCAAAAGTACAGCCAGAATGCGGAAAGGCTGCCTTTGAATTTATTAAGAGAGCAATAGAGTCTGCGCTGGCCGGAGATATTGATGCCGTAGTAACCGGACCAATTAACAAGGAGGCTATGAATAGTGCGGGTATTCACTATTCGGGCCATACGGAGATATTTGCAGATCTTACAAATACTAAGGAGTATGCAATGCTGCTGTCCGGCGGACCCTTGAAAGTAATTCATGTTACAACTCATGTATCTATGCGGAAGGCTTGTGATATGATTAAAAAGGATAGGGTATATTCTGTTATAAAATTGGCCCATAATGCCATGACAGGCCTTGGCATACAAAAGCCCAGAATCGCAGTGGCAGGGCTGAATCCTCATTCAGGAGAAAACGGATTGTTTGGGGATGAGGAAATAAATGAGATAATCCCAGCAGTAGAAAAGGCAAGAGTTGAGGGAATGGATGTAACCGGACCCGTACCCCCCGATACGGTATTTCTGCACTGCAAGAACGGTAAATATCATGTGGCAGTGGCTATGTATCATGACCAGGGTCACATACCACTTAAGCTTTTGGACTTCATGGGGGGAGTCAATATTACGGTAGGACTTCCCATAATAAGGACATCTGTTGATCATGGCACCGTATTCGGCAAAGCAGGCAAGGGGACTGCGGATGAAAGCAGTATGATAAAGGCAATAGAAATGGCGGTACAATTTGCCTTGAACAAAAAATAAGGAGTTGCATGGATATGGCTTCTCATAAATTTATAGTGATCGCAGATGACTTTACAGGTGCCAATGATTGTGGGGTACAATTCAAAGAGCATGGACTTTCTGCCGTGACTATTCTTGATAAGGATAACCTGAAGAGGGTATGTGGCTATGATGTCGTGATCATAGACAGTGAAACCCGCAACATGACCCCTGAGGAATCATACGGGAAATCTGCGGAAATAGGCGCATTCATCAGGTATCTTATCAATGACGGCATATTATATAAAAAAATAGATTCTACACTCAGGGGAAATATTGTGTCTGAACTTGAAGCACTTAACAATAGTATAGATCCGGACATAATAGTGTTTGCACCGGCTTATCCGGGTAATAATAGGACAACGGTGCATGGTATTCAGTATTTGAATGGTATTCCTGCAGATAGGACTGATATTTCAAAAGACCCGAAGCATTCGGCTGCAACTTCCGATCTGCGTAAGCTGCTGGACAAATGTGCGGGTATGGACTTTACACACGTGGATATTTGCAGTATCAGAGCCGGTGAGATTAATAAAATCCTTGGCACAGCGGGAAGCAAATATTTTTCATTTGATGCAGAAACGGATGAGGATATAGATACGATTGTAAACCAGGTGATGCTTCAGAATAAGCTGACATTATGGGTAGGATCTGCAGGACTTGCCGGATCCATTGCAAGAAAACTGTCGGGCAGGGTTGTAAAACGTAAGCCTGTTCTGGCTGTTATAGGTAGTGTAAACAGCATTAGTATGGCACAGGCACAAAAGGCTGCTGAAGATAAACGCATCGCAAATATAAAACCAGATATAGAAAGTATACTTCTGAAGCCTGATAAGGAAAAGGCCCGGATTGTGGCAGAAGCCGCAGATTATATGGATAGAGGACTTGATATTTTAATTGCTTCGGCTCTGGACAGCAGACAGGTAGCCGCAGCTTCAGCCTTAAGCAAAAATTTCCGAGTGCCTCTTAATCATATAAGTACCGTCATAGCAGGTTTTTTAGGGGATGTTGTACAGGAAGTGCTGAAAACAGGTAAGATATCTGGAATATTTATAACAGGTGGGGATACCGCTATAAATGTAATACAAAAGCTCTCAGCATTCGGTTCACTCATAATAGAAGAAATAGAAACGGGTGTACCTTATGTAAGACTATTAGGGGGGCCTTTTGAAGGGCTTAAAATGGTTACAAAAGCAGGAGCATTCGGAAATGAAAATACGCTGGTAAATGCTTTGAATTATCTTAGGAATAATGCACAGTAATTCAATTACGGAGGATATAAGGAATGGAAAAAGGCAAATTCATTATCATAGACGGCAACAGCCTGATGCACAGAGCTTATTATGCACTGCCTAACCTCACTAATTCCAAGGGCTTTCATACAAGTGTAATATATGGTTTTGTAAATATGATTAACAAGATAAAAGAAGAATACAAGCCTCAATACATAGGCATTGCTTTTGACACTAAGGCACCAACTTTCAGGCATCAGGAGTATGCCGAATATAAAGCAGGGAGGCTTAAAATGGCTGAGGAAATGGCGGAGCAGATTCCTGTGCTGAAAGAGGTCCTGGCCGCTATGAACATCAGACAGATGGAAATAGACGGCTTTGAAGCGGATGATATAATCGGAACGGTTGCAGCCAGATGTGATGAAGAAGGCATACCTGCCTTTATAGTAACCGGAGACAAGGATGCATTCCAGCTTATAAGCGATAATGTGCATACACTGATGACCAAAAAAGGAATAAGCGAAATAGAAGAATATGACATAGCAAAGCTCCGGGAGAAATATGGAATTGATCCTGCTCAAATAACAGACCTTAAAGGGCTTATGGGGGATGCTTCGGATAATATCCCCGGAGTGCCCGGAGTAGGGGAAAAAACAGCCCTTGAGCTTATACACCAGTTCGGAACGGTAGAAAGTACCATTGAGAATGTATCGGAGATCAAGAAGAACAAGGTAAGGGAAAATGTGTCGTCTAATATGGATCAGGCAATCCTTTCCAAGAGACTGGCTACCATAGTAAGAGATGTTCCGATTGATTTTAAGCTTGGAGACTTTGCTTTGAAGGAAGCGGATAAGGAGAAGCTGTACAGCCTTTTTGCGGAGCTGGAGTTCAAGGGGTTGATAGAAAAGATGTGCGGCGGGACTTCCTGCACTGAAGCAGCAGAGGCTGTTGAAATTACTGTAAAAGAAATAGACGGAACTGTTGAGTTGAAGAAGGTATTTGAAGAAGTATCAAAATGCGGAAAATTTGCCTTCAAGATAGATGATGAACTGGGAGAAATGCTCAGAACCATATATATTAATGCAGATGGGAAGCAGTATCGGTTTAACATAAATGACAGTAACGTACCCCTAGTTAAGGAGATAATGGAAGATTCCGGGGTATTAAAGACTGGGCACGATATAAAGCAGGATATATTGCTGCTTAGAAGGTATGGAATAGATGTCTGCCCTATTGGCTTTGACACCATGATAGCCGCATACCTGCTTAATCCCTCAAAGGGCTCCTATAGGATAAAAGACCTGAGCCAGGAGTATCTGGGCTATGGCATGGACGGGTATGAGGCTAAAGGAGCGGAGCAGGTTCAAAAGTACGCAGCTACTGTAAAAGCGGCGGCGGAGCTGCAGCCGGTACTTACAGCAAGACTTGAGGAATTTGGAATGATAGAGTTGTATCACAGCATCGAACTGCCCCTGGTAAAGGTACTCGCGGATATGGAGTATGAGGGCTTCAGTGTGGATAAAGCCATGCTGGAGGTGCTGTCCGATGACTTTGCAAAGCAGATAGATGCTCTTACATCAGAGATATACAGACAAGCCGGAGAAGATTTCAATATTAATTCCACCAGGCAGCTTGGAGCTATATTATTCGATAAATTGGGGCTGCCTGCGATGAAAAAGACCAAGACAGGCTATTCTACAGATGTAGAGGTATTGGAGCAGCTTTATGACAAGCATCCGATAATTGAGAAGCTTCTTGAGTACAGGCAGCTTGTAAAGCTTAAATCCACTTATGTAGACGGCCTCATTGGCATAATAAATCCCGAAACCGGCAGGATACATACCAGGCTGAACCAAACGGTTACAGCTACGGGAAGACTCAGCAGCACAGAACCCAATTTGCAGAACATACCCATAAGAACCGAAAATGGAAGGCAGATAAGGAAGGTTTTTGTACCGAGAAGCCAGGAGTATATTCTGGTGGATGCCGACTATTCACAGATTGAGCTGAGGGTATTGGCGCACATATCCGGAGATAAGGGCCTTATTGACACCTTTAACCGGAATGAAGATATACATGCAAGAACTGCTTCCGAGGTATTCGGAATAGATATTAAGGATGTGACACCCCTTATGAGGGGAAGGGCTAAGGCGGTGAATTTCGGTATTGTATACGGAATAAGCGATTATGGCCTGTCACAGGACCTTAAAATACCAAGAAAAGAAGCAAAAAAATATATAGATAATTACTTTGCCAGATATCCCGGAGTAAAGCAATATATGAATGATATTGTTGAAGCTGCAAGGGCAGACGGATATGTCAAGACCATAATGAACAGAAGGAGATACATCCCGGAAATAACCTCCAGGAATGCAGTGAACAGGAACTTTGGAGAAAGAATAGCCTTGAATACTCCTATTCAGGGCAGTGCGGCTGATCTGATAAAAATAGCAATGGTTAAGGTGTATGATGAATTAAAAAAGAGAAACCTGAAGTCAAGGCTGATACTGCAGGTACATGACGAGCTTATTGTAGAAACTCACAAAAGTGAACTTTCGGAAGTAAAGAAGCTGGTGAAGGAATGCATGGAGAACGCTATCGAATTAAGTGTGCCTGTAATTGCTGAAATCAGCAGCGGAGATAATTGGTACAATGCTAAATAGGAATGGGTGGGATGTACTGTGGTTATTGGTTTGACGGGAGGAATAGCAAGCGGCAAGAGTACTGTTTCGGCCAAACTTAAAGAATTGGGAGCAGCTGTTATTGATGCTGATTTACTTGCGAGGGATGTTGTAAGAAAAGGGGAAATAGCATATAATAGAATAGTTCAGTGCTTTGGAGCGGATATTTTGCTGCCAAGCGGGGATATCAACAGGAAGAAGCTTGGGAATATTGTTTTTTCGGATAAAGAAAAGCTGGCGCTGCTGAATAATATAACCCATCCTGAGATAATAAAAAGAATGAAGGAAAGAATCCAAGAGCTTAAGGCGGAAGGGGCCAGGGTAATAGTAGTGGATGCTGCCATACTCATTGAGATGGGATTGCACAAATATGTGGACAGTGTCTGGGTGGTAACGGTAGACAGGGAGACCCAGATAAAAAGACTTATTGAACGGGACAAATTTGAATACAGGGAAGCAGAAAACAGGATAAACTCACAATTTACCAACGAAGTAAGAAAAAAATATGCAGATGTGGTAATTGACAACAGCAAACCTATTGAGGAAGTCGAAAAAGGACTGGAAGAATTATGGAATAGTATTACTGGGGGAGAATAGTATTTGGCTAAAGTCAGGAAATTAAAGCATATCAAGCTATTATTGGCAGTATTGCTCATATATGCTGCGGTACTTAACATACCGAGCTTATTAAAGCTTTTATACCCAATAGAGCATAAAGAGATAATAATAAAATACGGGCAAATGCACAAGGTAGATCCTTTGCTGCTTGCTGCACTGATAAAGACAGAAAGCAACTTTGAGCCCCGGGCAGAATCAAGAAAAGGGGCAAAGGGGCTTATGCAGATTACACCTTCAACAGGAGAATGGATAGCAAAAACCATAGGGGTAAATGATTATAACGAGGATATGCTTTTTGATCCTGAGACCAATATTATGCTTGGCAGCTGGTATATTGAGCATCTGACAAATTACTACAAGGGCAGCTTCGAATTGGTTTTTGCCGCTTATAACGGGGGACGCGGAAATGTGGACAAGTGGCTTAAAGATAAGAATTTGAGCAGCGATGGCATGACACTGGATACCATTCCGTTTTCTGAGACGAAAAAATACCTTGAAAAACTAAAAAAGAATTATAATATTTATAAGATGATCTACTAAAGGGAAGCTGCCGATCCTTAACATAAACGGTGTGATAAAGGATGGAGAACAGATAATGAAGGATAAAAGGTTTTTATTGATTTTGATATTGCTTATGCTGCTTGCATTGGTGTCCTGCGAAGAATCAGTTGTGCCGCAGGAAGCGGAAATTACCGTAGAAAATGAAGAACCTTCAGAAGGCGGGACAATAAATATAAGCTCGGTAGAACCGAGGTCATTGAATCCGCTGCTCAACAAAAGCAAGTCATATAATGAGATATCGAAGTTGATTTTTCAAAGCCTGGTTGAATATGATGCAAGTTTGAAAATCACTCCGGTTCTTGCACAGAGCTGGGACTTTACGGATGGCTCCAACAAGTGCGTGATAAAATTGAAAGAAAATGTGCTTTGGAGCGACGGAGAAAGCTTCACTGCAGAAGATGTAAAATTTTCTTTGGATACGATTAAAGCATCTGAAGATTCTATATACAAGGGCAATTTGGAGCACATATATTCTTATAAAGTAAAAGATGCCTCAACAATAGAAATAACTTATGACCAGCCCTTTGCAACTGCGATTGATATGCTGAGTTTTCCGATAATACCCCGGCATATTTATAAGAGTAATCCGAATGCAGTTCCGGTAGGAACGGGTATGTTCAAGGTTTCGCAGTACAATAGGCTCAAATCCATGGAACTGGTATACAATGACAAGTGGAATGGTGAAGTAAAGCCATATATAGAGAAAATCAGAATAACTTTCATAAATGATGTCGATGCATTTTCCATAGCTTTTCAGTCTAAGGAACTGGACCTGTTGAACACAACCTCCTATGATTGGGAAAAGTACAGCGAGATGAAAGATATCAATGCCTATAAGTATACAACCATGTACTATGATTTTATCGGCCTGAATTACAATAATGCCATATTTCAGGATAAGGCAGTAAGAAAGGCAATGATTCAAGGTATTAACAGAAAATCAATTGTTGATAAATATTTGCTCGGGAATGCAGTAGTTACAGATGTACCGATTAATCCGGCTTCCTGGTTGAAGGATGCGGATGCCGAAAGATATGGATACAGCAGATCTGAAGCTCAAAACCTGTTAAAGGCTGCAGGCTTTGAAGATTTAAATAATGACGGTATATTGGAGAGAAAAGTTGAAGAAGCTGTACAGCAGCTGAGTTTCACGCTTTTGACCAATGACGAGAATGAATTCAGGAGAAAAGCAGCTGAGGAAATAAAGAAAAACCTGGAGGACATCGGATTTCGTGTCGAAATTAAATTTGCCGGATTTGACGAAGTAAAAGCCGCTATAGAAACCAGAAAATTCGATGCAGTACACACAGGCTACAATCTGTCAAATACGCAGGACTTGTCCTTTGCATTCCATAGCACGCAAATAAACAGCAGAAAAAATTTCATGGCTTATTCAAACCCTGAAATTGATGCGCTTCTCCAGCAAGCATATACTGCAATGGATGACAACAGGCGGAAGGAAATATACAAGAACCTGCAGAAAAGCTTCAGGGAAGAGGTTCCGTGCATAAGCCTTTTTTTCAGGGAAGCTGCTTTAGTTGTGCGGGACAAAATACAGGGAGAAATAAAACCTGACGTGGTGAATCCATATAGAAGCATACACAAATGGTTCGTACCGGAAAGCAAGCGATAGAAGGATTACAGCGGGAGAAAAACATAGAAAAACTTAGAAAACTTAACTGCTTTGACATTTACAATACTATTGACACAAAAGACATTAGGTTATATAATAATCTATGTGACACGCGGTCGTGGCGGAACTGGCAGACGCGCACGTTTGAGGGGCGTGTGGGTGACCGTATGGGTTCAAGTCCCATCGACCGCACCATAATGTAATTTGGTAATCCAAGACATTTCAAATGTTCTTGGATTTTTTATATTTTGTCGATCTCAAAATACTATCACACGTCTTTTTCAATCAAAATTAGGTAGACGTGTAGTAGTTTTTTTTATTCAAGATTAGGCGTATTTTATTAGATTAATCAAAGGAGCGGATGATAAAATGCGTCAAAAAATTGAAATGAAACGGGAATTAAAAGAAAGGTCATTTGAGGAAGGATACAAGGAATTTGTACTTAACTGTAAAATAAGAAATCTAAGCCCTCACACAATAGAGCACTATGATAATGTTGTCCATGTCTGGAGCCTATTCTATGATATTCAGAATTCTATAGAAAATATTTCTGAAAAAACTATTAATAATTTTATATTGTTTCTTAAAAATGATATGGATGAGAATGATGTTACAATAAACACGAATATTAGGGGTGTCCGAACGATTCTTTACTATTTCATGAAGCTGGGATATATGGGTCAATTTAAAATCTCAAAGATAAAAGAAAACAAGGAGATTATAGAAACTTATTCAGAAGAAGAAATAAAGATACTTCTCAAAAAGCCTAATATTAAGGCTTGCAGTTTTATTGAATATAGAAATTGGGTTATTGCAAATTTCCTGCTAGGGACAGGATGCAGAGCAAGAACGCTAATAAATATTAGGATTGAGGATTTAGATTTTAATAATCAACTTATTACCTATAAAATAACAAAAAATCGTAAACAACAAATCGTACCTATGGGCAATTCATTAAAAAAAGTCCTGATTGAATACTTAGAATATCGAAAGCCGGAAACACTACAAGATTTATTGTTTGTAAATGCATATGGACAACCGCTTCGTACGGATTTATTATCTCAAAGCATGTGTGACTATAATCGGAAAAAGGGAGTAATGAAAACAGGAGTACATCGATGGAGACATACTTTTGCAAAGAACTGGATTCTTGCTGGAGGAGACATTTTCAGATTACAGCAGATATTGGGACATAGTGATATTAGTATTATACGAAATTATGTAAATATGTTTACTACTGATATTCAGAAGGATTTTAATCGCTTTAATCCTCTTGAATTAGTGACAAGTAAGCACGATCATATTAGAATGAGATGAATTCGATTATTTCAGATCTGCTATAATTGGCAGTTCTTTTTTATAGATATGTTTTGTAATAAATGGTATAATTGAATCATTATTTAATAATTACAATTGAGGTGCTTACATGAATGATAAAATTATAGATACAGATTCAAAAATATACAACATAAAAATAAATAAGAATGATTTGCTATTTATAGTGTCTACTCTGCCATATATTTCGGGGAATGAGAACTTGGGAAAACCAGCAATGTTTTCGGGAGAATATATTGCTGTTTCATTACTTACATACTCAATGCGAACATATATCATAAGATATGATGATGTACCGATGGGATATGAATACTTTATGGAAAAGTTTGAACTTGATGAGGAGCCAGCATCAGCTTTGACAATAGCAATTTGCAATCTTATAAATAGAGAATGCCGAGTGCCGGAGAAATATGAGATTAAGTATAGATTTGCCTTAAATAGATTTAAGAAGATTATATAAAACAGAGCAACTTTATTTTTAAAAAATCGGGTGTAATACTAAAGAACGATAGGAAAATATAGGGGAATAATACTTGAAGGAGCATTCCTGTAAAGAAAAACAATGAACTTTGAAAAAGTAGACGCCTGACACTAAAATAGTATTGTGCTGATCCAGACAAGAAAGGCACAAAACTAAAATAATGGAGGCGTCATATATGAAGC
>JAKJBT010000049.1 GCA_022706865.1 Bacillota bacterium | reverse complement strand
AAAACACCACCATATCAATACTTTACTGTATATATTCGACATAAAAGAAGAGAATCCCTTTTTGTTTTCAAGGATTCTCTCGATATTTTTATACTTTGTCTTCAGTCTGAAGGCTGCCTTATCGGCAGCCTTTGACTTTAATCATTTCTGGATTTTCCGGTCATATGCTCTATCTCAATCTTTATTATTTTTGTTTTGCATAAGTCAGTCTTCATGTATTTTATTCCTTTTTCCATAAATTCCGATGAATATTTTTTGAGTATTGCCACATGGGCTTCCTGTTTTTCATCGTCATCTGCCTCAGAAGCCTTTCCGAATACTATCACGCTTTCATATTTTGTGCTGAAGCTTTCGGGGAGGACTTCGGTTGCTCCTACCACACAGAAGGATACTTTGTTGTTGTACCTTATATTATCCAGCTTGTGCCCTTCCAGTGCGCAGTGGAAGTATATCTTTCCGTTGCTGTATGCGTAGCTTAAGGGTACTCCGTATGCATAGCCGTTGTCTCCCACAGTTGAGAGTATGCCGTATTCTCCTGCGGCCAGAATTGCAGCGGCTTTTTCATTATCTGTTTTTCTGTCCTGCCTTCTCATTTCTCTGAACATAAAATCAGCTCCTCATATGTAATAATCTTATTATATAGCAACAGAAAAAATTTCACTACACTAATTACAAACTTAGGGAGCTTCAAGTGAATCGGCATTATATGAAAAAGGCCCGATATCTGTTAAAATAAAGAGTAATAAATATAAATTTTACCGGAGGAAATACAATGAAACTTATCGATTTTCACTGTGACACCATTTTGAGCTGCATTGACTCTGACGGGGAAGTAAAACTAAGGAAAAACGACCTCTGCATCGATATACAGAAGCTAAAGAAGGCAAACTCTATGGCACAGTTTTTTGCGATGTTTGTTGACCTGGATAAGTACAGTGCGCCAATGGACAGATGCCTGGAAATGATTGACTGCTTCTATAACGAAATTGAAGAGAACAGTGCAGATATAGCTTTTGCAGGAAGCATGAAGGAACTGAAGAAAAACAGAGCAGCGGGAAAAATATCCGCATTTATTACTGCCGAGGAAGGGGGAGTGCTGGAAGGGAAGCTCCGGAACCTCAGAATTCTTTACAGGCTTGGGATAAGACTTATTACACTGACCTGGAACTATCCAAACTGTATCGGCTATCCGAACTTCAAATGGGAGCACAAGGACAAAGGACTCACGGCCTTCGGAGAAGAAGTTGTGGCAGAGATGAACAGCCTGGGGATGATTATAGATGTATCCCATCTTTCGGATCAAGGCTTTTATGATGTAGCCAGGATATCACAAAAACCTTTTATTGCGTCCCACTCCAATGCAAGGGCTGTTACGGATCACTGCAGGAATCTTACTGACGATATGCTGAGAAAGCTTGCCGAAAAAGGAGGGGTTGCTGCCCTGAACCTCGAGCCTGAATTTCTCGGTGACGGCGGCAGTTTGGAAGCAATGACAAGACATGTAATCCATATGACAAATACCGCCGGTATTGAAGCGGTTGCAATAGGTACTGACTTTGACGGCTGCAGCATTCTTACGGCAATAAAAAATGCCGGGGATATGCATCTGCTGAGCGATGCACTGTCTAAAGCGGGTTTTTCCGGCGGAGATATTGAAAGGATAATGTACAGGAATGGGGAAAGAGTTATAAAGGATGTCCTGGGATAAAAACTGCACGTTTTTTAAAACTATAGAAATTAATTCTATAGTTTTTTTCATTTTTTGAAACATTCTCCCAGAAACTGCCGTATATAACAATGTGTTTTATTTCTTTTTATGAGGTGCAATATGAGTGTAATATTGAAGTTTACAATTAGAAACATCAAAGAAAAAAAATTCAGGACATTTCTGATACTATTCTCCATAATGATATCCTCGGCCTTATTTTTTGCGTCCGGGGCAATGTCAGGCTCGGTGGCGCAGATGCTGGTGGATAGAATGAGAAGCTCGGTGGGAGCTTCGGAAATAATCATACATGCCAATGAGAAGTCTCCCTCCGGATATATGACGACTTCAGCTGCGGAAGCCTTTAGAGAAGATATGGATTTTATTGCGTCGAATGTTTTCATTCAGGGAATGTATAAAACCGACTCAAAGGAGACCTTCAAGATAGATCTGAACGGATATGTATTCTCAGAGCTCCAGATGATGAATCCCGTAGCCCTTGAAGCGGAATACAAGCTTCAACCCTTCAGCGGAAAGAAGATAATACTCAGCAGCGCTACCGCCAAAAAACTCAAGCTGTCTCTCGGGGATTCGATGGATCTGAAAATTAACGATGTAAAGCACAGATTTGTCATATCCGGCATAGCACAGCCCAAGGGAGTCTTTCTTGAAGACGGAAGGACAAACAACGCAGTAGTGCCAAGGGAGACACTGGCTGCACTGCTCAATGCAAAGGGAAGGGTATCGGCAATACACATGAAGCCAAAAGACATGAGCCGGAAGCAGGAGCTCATAGACAGCCTTTCAAAGGCATACGGGAGATACACCGTAAGGGAAACTATCCCTGAGGAAGATATCCGAAGAGGAGCGAATGCCTTCAATGTCCCTTTCATGATGATGGTGGTAATGGTGCTGGTTATCAGCGTGTTCATAATATATACCTCCTTCAGGGTAATAACTACGGAAATGCTGCCGGTTATAGGCACCTTCAGAAGCATAGGAGCAACAAAACGGATGACTGACCTGGTGCTGCTGACGGAGAGTATCGCTTACGGGATTGTGGGAGGCACCCTGGGCTGTATATTGGGTATAGGGGTGCTGAAGATAATGGTGAATATGATGCTTATAGAGGCAGACAGGGCGGCAGGTTATACCGCCGCCGTACAGTATGACTGGACTCAAATGCTTGCGGCATTTATACTTGCCGTGGCATTATCGGTAGTAAGCTCAATTATTCCAATAATAAAGGTATCCAGGATTTCAGTCAAAGATATAGTTCTTAACAAAATAGAAAGCATAAAGAAAAAGAAACGCTTCAGACTGTGGCTGGGACTGATCCTTCTTGCATCAGTCATCATTGCCCCCAGGACGGCACCGAGAAGCGCCGCGATTCCTGTTGATATGCTTTGCCTTGTATTTGCATCCATATCGGTAACTTTATTGATACCGTACATTACCGGCGGGTTTATAAAGCTGTTTGAAGGGATCTACACATATGTTTTCGGCAATGAGGGGATCCTGGCAGCCAAGAATCTGAGAGAGAACAAAAGCGTACTCAATAATATTTCACTGCTTTCCATGGGTATTTCCGCTCTGCTGATTATAAACACAATAAGCTTCAGCGTATCCAGGGAGGTTGGAAATGCCTACAGGACACTGGATTATGATATAGAATTCTGGGTTCCGAACCTTGACAGGCAAAAGCTCATGCTGACGGAGAAAATTGACGGAGTCGCAGATGCCTATGGCAATTATCAGGTATTTGGCACGGAACTGGCAGACGGCAAGGACAGGATAAGCTGCATAATCGGCGCTGAGCCCAATAAGTTTGATGATTATTTTGACATAGGTATAGTCGGAGATAAGGAAAGCCTGCTCAGAGAGCTGGGCAGGGACAGAAACATAATAATCGCAAATGCTTTGAAGGAAAAATTCGGAGTGGATATGGGAGACAGCATTAATCTTCGGACAAAGAGGGGAGACCGCCCATACAGGATAATAGGTTTCTGTGAGACTATCATGTACAACGGTCAGATAGCAATAGTAGGCGACAAATACCTGAAATCCGACATGGAGTTGAAGTACTACAACGATATGCTTGTTAAGACCTCAAAGCCTCCTGAGGTTGTTAAAGAGAACATAAAGAAATACTTCGGCAGTGAGGATATATATATTACAACAATGGATGAAATGGAGAAGTCCAATAATGAATCCAACAAAGCAATGTTCAGCATTTTCAGGATTTTTTCCATTATGGCAATGGTCATAGGTGTATTCGGCATATTGAACAATTTCGCCATAAGCTTTATGGAAAGGAAGCGTTCCCTTGCAATGTTCCGTTCAATGGGCATGAGCAAAGGACAGACAGTAAAGATGATTTTCATAGAGGCCCTTTCGGGAGGAATAATCGGCGGAGCGGTCGGGGTTTTTTCGGGAGTTGTGAATATTTCCGTAGTTCCGTATGTTATGAGGGCAATTGACCTGCCTATTCCGATACATTATTCGGCAGTGCTTATGGCAGTCTCCCTTGCCGGAGGTGCTGCAGTCACAATGATAGCTTCGGTGAGCCCGGCCTTAAAATCCTCCAGGCTGAACATAATTGAAGCGGTAAAGTATGAATAGGAGTGAAAACATGCAAATAATAGAAACAAAAAACCTTAACAAAACATTTAAGATGGGGGATCTGGATATTGAAGTCCTTAAGGATATAAATCTGAGTATAGAATCCGGAGAATTCGTATCCATTATGGGACCCTCGGGTTCCGGAAAAAGTACGCTTCTCTATTTGATAGGGGGACTTGACAAGCCAACCTCCGGAAGCGTGAAGATAAAGGGAAGCGAGCTTTCCGAAATGAAGGACAAAGAACAGAGCATAATGAGGAGAAGGGATATAGGCTTTGTATTCCAATTCTATAATCTTATTCCCAATTTAAGCGTGGAAGAGAACGTGATTCTTCCGGTGCTGCTGGACGGGAAAAAGCTGAAGGATTACAGGAACAAGCTGGATGATATCCTCGAAGTTGTAGGGCTGGCGGACAGAAGAGCCCATACTCCCAGGGAGCTTTCGGGAGGGCAGCAGCAGAGGGTGGCCATAGCAAGGGCACTGGTAAATGAGCCGGATATAATACTGGCAGACGAGCCAATCGGAAATCTTGACACAAAGACAGGGACTGAAGTAATGCAGCTGCTGCAGAGGATCAACAGGGAAAAGAAGAAAACAATAGTACAGGTTACTCATTCAAAGGAAGCTGCGGAATACGGCAATAGGATAATTAATGTCAGAGACGGAAAGGTGTGGGGTTAATGAAAAAAATAATATTGGTTGTATTGATGTTAGGAGTAATACTTATGACTGCAGCCTGCAGCAAGGCTGCAGCGGATGTTCCGGCGGATGCGGCTCCGGTTCCTGAACCGGAGAAGGCAATAGAGGCTTTTGGTGTTGTTGAAGCAAACCGCATAGAAAATATCAGCCTGGACATAGAAGCGGAGATAGCCGGGATAAACGTGAAGGAAGGACAGCAGGTAAAGAAAGGGGATATACTGTTGTCCATTGACATGAAGGCGTATCAGGAAAAAATAAAGAGCAGGCAGCATGAGCTTGAGATCATACGGCTGGAAGCAAAAAAGCTGGATAATGCCGGCTCCAATCCCGATATGGAGAAGCTGGAAAATGACCTGAAATATGCAAATGAGCAGCTAGAAAAGGCTTCGAAGGAACTGGAGGCCCAATTGAGGCTTTATGAATCGGGAGCTATTTCAAAATATGAATATGACGGGTATGTAAAGGCAGTGGATGCCAAAAGGAAGAATGCGGAGGATATTAAGTACCAGCTGGATGGCCTTATGCACATTAATGGCCTTGGTCTGGCAATACAGAATGAGAAAGCGGCTGCATCAGAGAGTGAAATAAGACAGATGAAGGATAAGATAAACAGAAGCTTTATTTCGGGAAGCAATATAATATGCACAGTGGAAAACGGAATTGTATATGATATCGGCTACAAGGCAGGGGATAAAATAAACCCTGAAAAGAAGCTGCTCAGCTTGATGGACATGGATACCATAGTTGTCAAGGCTGATGTTGCCGAAGAATTCATAAAGGATGTCAGAATGGATGCCGGGGTGGAAATAATACCTGCTGCAGATAAAAGCAGGCAGTATCACGGAAAGATTGCAGCTATAGCAAAAAAGGCTGTGGAAAAGAATGGAGAAACAGTTATACCTGTTGAAATATCAATAGATGACAAGGACAGTTTTCTGCTTCCGAATTTCAATGTGGATGTAAGGATATTTACGGAATAATCATGAAATATCTGGGAACCATATCCTAAAAGATTCGTCTAATTGTGTAATTAAGATTATACAAGTTTTTAGGAGGGTGAGGATTAATGAAGATTTATAGTAAAGCCGTCAGAATTTGCCTGGCCTGTATTCTGGCAGTCTGTATAGCTTTGCCTGTTCTTACATTTGCGAGGGAGGATACTTTCATTGAACTGCCGGAGCGCATCGGAACATCTCCTGAGATTGTAATAGAGGTTCCCTTTGATGCTCCTCTGATGGCATCGACAGTCAATAGGGGCAATGTTTATGTCCTGGATGATCAGGGAAGTAAAGTACCCTTGAGCAGGAGGATGGGAAGCGAATGGAAATCAATAATTGTAGAGCCTCTTGAACAGTATGAGGCCGGAAAGACCTATACATTATACATAAGAAATGCAGTAAAGTATGCAACGGGAAGCAGACTAAAAGAGGGCTTCAAAATGAGATTCACAGTTGCAAAGGCTGCAGCGGAACCGCTGCCGACGGTCGGAAGCCGGGAGAATCTCAGGAAGCTCCTGGAGGAAGCAGCCGGGCAGGACTATTATATGGATTACGGCATTTATAAAAGAAGCGGGTTAACGGCTGTGGACATTGCGGCGGCAGCACCTGCTTCAGCAGCAGCCGAAAGCGCCGGCAGCTCCAATAAGGCAAAGCAGGCAGCTGATGAGGGTTCCGGGGACTATTCCACCACTAATGTACAGGTGGAGGGAGTAGATGAAGCGGATATTGTAAAGACAGACGGAAAATACCTGTACCAGGTGAATAACAACAGGATTGTCGTGGCTGAAATATATCCCTCGGATAAAATGAAGATAACAAAGATAATAGGCCTTGAAGAAGAAAACATATATCCCATGGAACTATATCTTGATGACAAGTACCTTATACTGATCGGGGCCTCCAACAACTCGATTCCGGTATACAGGCCCGGGCAGAACAGCATAATGCCGGAGTATTATCCGCACTACAGCAATGAGACGGTAAAGCTCATGGCTTATGATATTACCGATAAGTCAAACATAAAGAAAATAAGGGAAATAGAGCTGGAGGGCAGCTATCTGTCTTCAAGGAAAATAGGCTCGAAGCTGTACCTTGTATCCAACAAACGTTTCAACTATCGCAGGATATTGGATAATGCCGAGGTCAATGACACTCCTTCCTACAGGGATACTGCCTTAAAGGAAGAATTCATAAATATAGACCATGGGAAAATCGGATATTTCCCGGGGTCGGTGGAACCGAACTATATGATCGTTGCCGGTGTCAACTTTGACCTCCCTAAGGAAGGTGTAAATGTATCCACATACCTGGGTTCCGGTGAGAGTATATATGCATCGGCTCAGAATCTCTATGTGGCTGTTACCAGGCATAATATCATAAACTGGGATGTGCGGAACCCGATAATCCAAGACTCTGCGGCACCAAAAAAGGTTGAAAAGGTAAATGACAGGGAAACAGTCATATACAGATTCGCACTGAATAACGGCAAGCTGGATTATACCGGCAAAGGCTCGGTACCGGGCTCGATACTGAACCAGTTCTCAATGGATGAGGATAAAGGATATTTCAGGATTGCCACTACCAGGGGAAACCTGTTCGGTGAGGGTGAAGATATATCAAAAAACAATATGTATGTTCTTGACCCGGATATGAATACCTGCGGAAGCATTGAAGACATAGCACCCGGGGAGAGAATATACTCGGTCAGGTTTATGGGAGACAGGGCATATATGGTGACCTTCAAAAAGGTTGACCCCTTGTTTGTAATAGATCTTAAGGATCCCAAAAATCCGGCCATACTCGGAGCTTTGAAAATACCCGGATACAGTGATTACCTGCATCCCTACGACGAGAACCATATAATAGGCTTTGGAAAGGACACGATAGAGCTCTCCAATGAAGGCACCTGGAATAGGGAGGGTACTACCGCATATTATCAGGGAATGAAGATAGCACTGTTTGATGTAAGCGATGTCAGCAATCCCAAAGAAAAATTCAAGGAAATAATAGGGGACAGAGGAACAGACTCGGAGCTTCTGAGCAATCATAAGGCACTGCTCTTCTCAAGGGAAAAGGAGCTTATGACATTTCCCGTGACTGTGATGGAAATAGAAAGCGGAGGGAATGTGGAGGACAACAGGCCTGTGTACGGAAGCTTCAGCTTCCAGGGAGCCTATGTTTACAATGTTGACCTTGAGGAAGGCTTCAAGCTCAGAGCAAGGATCTCACATATCAGCGATGAGGAATACAAGAAGGCCGGTGACCGCTGGTACAGGGGCAATATGAACGTAGAAAGAATAATATACATCGGGGATGATTTATATACAATATCCAAAGGCATGATAAAGGCCAACGGCATGATGGATATGAAAGAAAAAGGATCACTTCTGATACCGTAGGAGGTTTATGAAAAACCTTCAATATAAGAACAGCAAACAAGACATGGGGACGTTTCTCCTGTCCCACTGAAGTGAGACACGCGAAACGTCCCCCGTGTCTCATTTGCTGTTCCTGTTTTGAACTTTATCAGCAATTTGACCAGAGTCTAAGCTCTGCTTTTTTTCTATAATAACAGGATATTGGGTGAAAAACAGCGAATTATTAATATATAAGTATGCACATGTCTGATATATGGTAAAGCCTGCGCAAAAAATAAGGATATTTCCCGGGAAATAAATTATTATGCAGAAATATGCCGATTAAAATATATTCCATATTTTATTTGGGGGGATGCTTTGATGTACCAGAGTGATGCAACCGGTCAGAATAAACTCTATGTTAACGATTTGCTTGTCAGGATATTCAAGCTGATGCTGGTAGCAATTGCGGCTTTTGTTATTCTTAAAGCTGCGGGAATAATATTGATTCCGTGGCTTCACACAATAGTAATTGCCGGAACCGTAATAATTGCCTGTGCAGTTCCTATAGCATGCAGAGGCTTCAGCATGGATGTGAATACAGTCAGGAATGTGAACATCTACTGTATGGCGGTGATTTGCATCCTTGGATACTGTTATCTTAACATGGGGATTATCATGCTTCTGGCTATACCGATAGGATTTGCCTGCATGTATTTTGACTTGAAGCTGATCGGCCGTTCTGTCGGTTTATCCGTATTGGGCATCGCGATCGGAGAGCTGCTGAGGACAGGTTCAAACTGGAGTTTTGATTATGCAGCCCAAAACGGCAATATCAGACTGATACTGTACTTTTTTCAATTCGGTGCTGCAGCTGCATTAATTACGGCTATTTCAAAAAGAGCCCTGAGTATCCTTTCAAACACCCACAGCCACTATGAAAACATCAATAATATTTTCTCCAATATCCAGGTATCCTCACAAAGCCTCGAGGCTGCGGAGCATACATTACTGAACGGGGTAAACAGCCTGAACGTAAATAATGAAGAGGATGCTGCATCCTCCAATACAGTAGTAAAGGGAATAATATCAAATATAAACAAGTCCATGGAAAATGCCAGGGAAATAATGAAATATACTCAGACCATGCTTAAGGGCAAGGTTAAAGACTTAAAGACGGGAGAAGAAGCCGCGAGGATCGAGGAATATGCCAGAAGCTCCAGGGAAACTATACTGAAGCTTGATAAATACACTGAAAAGATTAAAGAAGACCTGAACCTGATATCGGTAATGATAGATGAAAGCAGGCTGCTTTCTGTAAATGCCGCAGCTGAAGCGGAAAATGCAAGTTCAGGAGGCAGGGGTTCGGCAATAATTGCCATGAAGGTGGAAAAGCTGGCCGACGAATCGGTAGAGTCGGCTACTCACATACAGGAGTTATTGAACAATGTGGTGAATGATGCGGAAAATACGGTAAAATCAGTGGCGGAGGCCTACGAGGAGATGTTTAAAAGCCTGGAGCTTATCAACAGGACAGTGGAGACTTTGATAAAATGGCTTATGTACAAAAATATGAAATAGGCATGCTATGCCTCTATATTTTTTTTATTTTCCAGCCACCGGACCAGGAACATCTTGATAATTGCAGCAATGGGAACGGCAATAAGCATTCCCAATAATCCAAGGTATGCGCCTCCGATTATGATGGCAAGCATCACAAACACAGGATGCAGCCCCACACTGCTTCCTACAATTCTTGGAGAAATCAGGGTGCCGTCTATCTGCTGAACTACAACAAGTACGATAATTGCAAGAAGCGCCTTAATGGGATTCCCGCTGAGAAGCCCTACAATTACTGCAGGTACCGAGCCTAATATAGGGCCGAAGTAAGGAATGATATTCGCTATTCCTGCAGTCATACCTATGAGAATTGCAAAGTCAAGCCTTATAATAGACAATCCTATAGAACTCAGGATGCCGACAATTAAAGCCGCCAGCAGCTGTCCCCTTATGAAATGGGACAGTATTGAATTAATGTCTTCAAACAGATTGTTCAATTTTTCATTTTTTTGTTCCTTCATCAATGCTTTTGTAGTTTTTCCGTACAATTCCCTGAAGTATTCAAGATCCTTCAAAATATAGAAGGCAAGTATAAGTCCCAGGACGATATTTACAATATTGCTTCCAAAGCTTTTGATTTTGATGAAGGAATTGGAGATAGCCGAGCTTATCAATTCATTGGCACTCTCTACGGTATCGATAAGCTGCTGCTTCAGGTTGTCCGACAAACCGCTGTTTTCAAGCCATGATCTCAATTGACCGAAAATGTGAATATATCTTTCGGAATAGCTTATCAAAGACTCAATAACTGAATTAATGTCCACCTGGCTGCTGATTTTTCCGCCGATCATGGCATAAGAACTATAAAGAAGCACGACAATAAAGCCCAGCACCAGCAGGTATGTAAGAAGCACACTCAATGTGCGCTTTAATTTTTTGTGCTTGTCCGAGCTATCTGCCTCTGCCTTTGTAATTCTTTTATTGTACATAACATTGCATTCTATCCAGCATACTATCGGATGAAGCAAATATGCAACAACCAGCGCAATCATAAAAGGAGTCAGAACAGCCAGCAATCCTGACAAAGCGCCGATCAGTGCGCCCAAAATATATTCAAAGTTGGAAATCAGCCTGTATATCACATACAAGACAGTAGCGAGCACAACGATATATACGTATTTCAAAAGGGTTTTGTCAATATTCAGCTTCATTTGCTTTTCCTCACAGCTTAAGCATAATAGTATATGAATACTCTATCATAAAAATTGCCATTTTCATAGCATTGCATACATTTCGGCAGCTAAAAATTATGTAAAACAGCAAACAAAATACTGTTGATATTTAAAGTCTAATTTAGTATAATACTAAAGTACGAGCAACAGCTCTGTTTACGGAGAGATGGCTGAGTTGGTCGAAGGCGCACGACTGGAAATCGTGTGACTGTTAACGCGGTCCGAGGGTTCGAATCCCTCTCTCTCCGCCATTAAAGAAAAATAAACCGTCCCACAGGGGCGGTTTTATTTTTCTTAAATGAAGAAATTTGGAATGGATTCGAACCCGTGACGTCACCAGCATGCGGGCAAAGGGTCGCATGCGGCGAATCCCTCCTTTTCCGCTGTATTACTGAATTTTTAAGGGCTAACCGAATTATCGGCTAGTCCTTTTTTGATGATTTGCAAACATTTTGCAGATATAAATCTATATCTCTATAAGTGATTTAAAATCTTCGTATAAATCATTAGAAGATTTTAAACCAGATGCTCCATAAGTATAAGAGTCTATTTTGCCTTCCATACCTTTTAATTTGTTAATACAACTCAGGAAAAACTCTTCAGATAGATTTCCATTGCAATATCCTTTAGTAAATAAATCTTTAAATAGAAGCATTATTGCATTATATCCTGTTGTTTTTGTAAGTAGACTTCTTGCATTACCCCAATCATTCTTAAAAGTGGTCTTGAATGCACTAAAGTAGTTGTATAATATTTTATATAGAGCTTTATCATTTTGAGTGGCATAAAAAGGCCAAAGAATATATTTGCTGCTGTAATCAAATCTTTGTAAAATTTGTGGTACCTCAATACTCTTATAATTATGTAGAGCATTTCGAACAAGATAAAAGTCGTCATCTGGGTAAATGTAATTAAGTATAGGTTTGGCAAAAGCACTTAAACTAATTATGCCATCGTATGAATAATCATCTTTACGACCTGTAAGTTTGATCTTTCCATTCCATGGTGACTTAATATCAGTACTAAAAGTTGATGCTATTTGTGCAACAACTTTTCTTGGTGTATAAAGACTGTCATTCCGTTCTAAATATAAACTGATTGAAGGATCAACTTTAGTTTGCTCAGAATTTATTGTAGTAAATATTCTTGATTGCAGTTCTTTTGATAGGTTGATAAATATTGATACAATTACTTCAAAATCATCATTCTTGTAATTTCTGAAACCTTCTAGTCTATGTTGACCATCAATAATTGAAAATGTTTTAGCGGTTTTCTTAATTTCTATTTCATTATGATTTCTGCTCACAATGAAGTCATCTGTAATATTTAGTATTATTGAGCTAGGAAAAGTTGCATCATAGGTGCGTATACCGGAACATCCGGACGGCGATTCCGGAAACATCCGGACACGAAACCGGAGGTATCCGGACACTTTGCCGGCTAACTTGATTGTAAAATAATTGCTGCATTTGAGCAACAATAATTAGC
>JAKJBT010000148.1 GCA_022706865.1 Bacillota bacterium | reverse complement strand
GGATCCTTAAAAATTTTTCTCCTACTGAAAGTGACATTTTCATACGATAATTAAGTCACTTTTAGGGTGACATTTTCACAAAGTATTGACATTGCTATTTTGCCCTATTCACTGATATTTATCAATAGCTGTTCATCAATATTGTGACGGCCTGAAATATCCGCCTGCTTACAATTTATCCAGGACAGAATATGCTCTGTCAATATATATAATAGCATTGCATTCAGGATATTTCGCTTTTATTTCCCAGGCGACTTTTTTTGAAAGGTCCCTGGCCATTTTTTCGTCATAATCAAAGGGCACCACCAGGTCAAATATGAGATTCTTATGCTCCTCACCTCCGACTATCCGGAAATCATGTATCGTCAGCTCTTCATGCATCTCGTTTATCAGCTCGGTAATCTGATTTTGGGTCTCCTGCACCACTTTATCATCAACATTTATCGGATCCATGTGAATCACCATGTGTATATCCATTTCCTCCGAGATTTCCTGCTCCGCCAGGTCAATTACATCGTGTGCCTTCATTATATCCATGCTTGCAGGAATCTCAGCGTGCAGTGAGACTACGCACCTGCCGGGGCCATAGTTGTGGACTATCATATCGTGTATACCGATGATACCGTCATAGCTTAAGACCCTTTCGGTTACAGACTTTATGAATTCCGGCTCCGGAGCTTCTCCCAGCAGCGGGTTCAATGTATCTTTCGTAAGAGATATTCCGGAATAAATTATTAATGCGGATACCAGAAGCCCCACATATCCGTCCAAGGGAAAAGTTGTCCAAAGGGAAGCAAGCAGTGACAGGGCAACTACCGATGTGGTAATTACATCGCTCAGGCTGTCCGCAGCAGAGGCCTCCATAGCTTTGCTGCCTATTTTTCGGCCTATCTTTTTATAAAACCTGCTCAGCCAGACTTTAACACCTATGGATAAAAGCAATACTGAAAAGGGTATTATATCAAACTTGACTGTTTCGGGATTTCTTACCCTGTCAAAGGAGCTTTTCAAAAATTCAAAGCCCACAAGTATAACCATGAAGGAAACCACCATAGCCGATATGTACTCAATCCTCCCATGTCCGAAGGGATGCTCCCGGTCGGCAGGCTTGTTGGTTATCTTAAACCCAATCACCGTAATTACAGAAGAAGCGGCATCGGAAAGATTGTTTACCGCATCGGCGATAATTGCGATGCTGTTTATCATGAGGCCTATTGCAATCTTTGCCCCTGAAAGCGCCACATTGCACGCAATACCTACGAAGCCCCCCAGATATCCGTATTTTTGCCTGATACTCCTATCTCCGGTATTATCCTTATCCTTTATAAATGTCTTTATTAAAATATCTGTAAGCAATATAACACCCCGGGTTCTCCAAATAATGCGATAGTTTCCATATTTATATATTATAAAGCTATGGCAGAATAAAAGCCAGTCTCACGACGCTCTTTTTTCGCTAGGGAACCCTATGGTTCCCTTCGACGCTGCTCTGCAGCTGAGCACCTTCCTTGAACGGCAGGGGGCTTCTCCCCCTTGCATCCCCCCTCGTATAGGAAATTATACTTTCCTATACGAGAATAAAATCAAAAGTAAAATAAAGCGTTATATCTTGCCTCCGGCATTTTCTATCTGGACCTTGACCTCAACATTGATCTCCGACTCCTGAATTATTTTGTCAATATCTTCTTTAGACAGCTTTTCCCTGGAATGTCCCTTTATCTCCATCCCCAGTTCCAGCGCGTCGAAACCGTACTCCTCCTGCACTTTGGCAACAAAATCCTCCGCTCTTTTCCTGATTAAATCCTCCAGGGATTTCTGGCTTAGCTTGATAAAATCCTTATGGTCTATAACAGGCTCATTCTTCTTACGCTCAAATAATCTTCCCGATAGCTTTATCAATATGTTGAATATATATCTGTCCCCGTCTTTTTTTACATCAACCTTACGCTTGTTCATGCCTTCAAAAGTTACCTGGTCTATGATCTTATTATCCTCTATAACATCAAAGGTAATCATTCCTCTGCTCCGGATTCCCCTCAGCATTACAGCAATCTCGGTTTCTTCCCTGTCTAAATGCTCTATTCTTTTCCCTTCATTCAGAAGGCAGGAGCCTGCAAACATAATATTCCCGTCCTTCTGCACGATGTAGGGCAGCAATGGAGCTGTATGGTTTGAAATAATATGCCTGTTGCTTTCAAACAGTGAACAGGTGGGGAAAAAATTAGTCCTCCTTATATTCTTAATAAGCATCTGTATATATATGCCCGGATTGGGATACTGTTTCACAGGCGCATTCAGCATATCTGCCGCCCTTCCCGCTGATACTGCCATTGGAATGGCTCCTTTAACCGCAGGATTTCTTGATAAAATATCAGTCAGCTCCATAATGTTCTCATTACTGATAAGCTCTTCCCCCAGGACAACTATCTGAAGCTGTCCCTGTATAATCTGCTCACCGAAGTGTGTGTTTCTTCTGTTTATCACCTCTCCGTCCAGGGAACCGGAAGTTATATCAACATGGTACTTCTTCAACGTATCTTCATAGAAAACCGGAAACCCTGCACTTATAAGGTATCTGTCGTCAGGCTGCTCCTTTTCCTCTTCATTGGCGTAGTCATATCCTATTATAAAAGGAACTACAAGCTCATCCAGCTCCCTTTGATCCCAGCAGCCCGATAAGAATAGAGCATTGATAATGATGGCCAGGAACAACAAAATATATCTATGTGTTTTT
>JAKJBT010000147.1 GCA_022706865.1 Bacillota bacterium | reverse complement strand
GAGAACAGATGCAAGGGTTGTGAGCTCTGCACCACAGCATGTCCTGTCAAAATTGTTGTTATGGATAAGGAAAGAATTAATATCAAGGGTTATCATCCGGCGACAGTTAAGGAAATGGACAAATGTACGGGATGTGCTTCTTGTGCAAGAATGTGTCCTGACGTTGTAATAAAAGTAGAAAGATAAAAAGGGAGGTAAAAGCTTAATGGCTAAGGAATTATGGAAGGGCAACGAAGCTGTAGCTGAAGCGGCGATTAAAGCAGGCTGCAGATTTTTCTTCGGCTATCCGATTACACCACAGAATGAAATACCCGAGTACATGGCTATGAAAATGCCGCAGGTTGACGGATGCTTCCTTCAGGCAGAATCAGAGATAGCTGCTATCAATATGGTTTACGGAGCAGCAGGTTCGGGAGCAAGGGTAATGACATCCTCATCCAGCCCGGGAATAAGCTTGAAGCAGGAAGGTATAACTTATATTGCAGGAGCTGAACTGCCCTGTGTAATAGTAAATATGGTAAGAGGGGGCCCAGGGTTAGGAGGAATACAACCAGCACAGTCAGACTATTTCCAGGCTTGCAAGGGCGGCGGACACGGGGACTACAGACTGGTAGTACTTGCACCGGCATCAGTTCAGGAAGCAGTTGACCTTGTTCAGGAGGCTTTTGATATAGCCGACCAGTACAGGAATCCGGTAATGGTTCTTGGAGACGGTATGATAGGACAGATGATGGAGCCGGTGGAATTCACTGAAGTAAAAAAGAGAAGCCTGCCTGAAAAGACTTGGGCAACAGTGGGTACCAAGGGCAAGAGAAAGCCTAATGTTATCAATTCTCTTTTCATAGATCCGGCAGATTGCGAAAAGCATAATTTCCATCTGTTTGAAAAATATGCGGAAATAGAAAAGAACGAAATCAAAGTTGAGGAGTATAACCTTGAAGGCGCAGAGATAGTATTCGCTGCTTATGGAACAATAGCAAGAATAGTTAAGAATGCTATAAATTCACTTGCTAAAGAAGGAATAAAAGCAGGACTTATAAGACCGATAACCCTTTGGCCATTCCCGGCTAAATCCTTTGAAAAAGCAGCAGAACAGGCCGGCGTAAAAGCTTTCATGTCGGTAGAAATGAGCATGGGACAGATGGTTGAAGATGTGAAGCTGTCCGTAAACGGAAAGAAACCTGTATACTTCTATGGAAGAACGGGCGGTATGTTCCCAACTCCCAAGGCTGTTGCCGAAGAAGCCAAGAAGATATTAGGGGGTGCAAAATAATGGCAGTTGTATTTGAAAAAACCAGAGGACTTGCAGAAAAGCCCTTCCATTATTGTCCCGGCTGCACTCATGGGATAATACACAGGCTGGTGGCTGAATCACTTGATGAGCTCAATCTTATAGATAATGCCATTGGTGTTGCTCCTGTCGGATGTGCTGTATTTGCATATGATTATTTTAACTGCGATATGCAGGAAGCAGCTCATGGAAGAGCTCCGGCTGCTGCAACAGGCATAAAGAGAGTTAACCCGAATTCTGCAGTATTTACTTACCAGGGAGACGGCGATCTGGCGTCAATAGGTACTGCTGAGGTAGTCCATGCGGCAATGAGAGGCGAAAAGATAACCACAATATTTGTAAACAATGCCATATATGGAATGACAGGCGGTCAGATGGCTCCTACGACTCTTGTAGGACAGAAGGCAACCACAGCTCCTTATGGAAGGGACGAGAACCATGCAGGTATGCCTTTAAGGGTAAGCGAAATGCTTGCAACCATTCCTAAGACTGCATTTGTAGAAAGAGTATCCGTACATGACGTAAAGCATATTATCCAGGCAAAGAAAGCTATAAAGAAGGCTTTCCAGCTTCAGATGGAAGGCAAAGGTTTCACACTTATTGAAGTGCTGTCCACCTGCCCGACAAACTGGGGTAAAACTCCTATTGAAGCATTGAAGTGGCTCCAGGAGAATATGATACCATATTATCCTCTCGGAAACTTCAAAAATATTGAGGAGGTGAAATAATGGCACATGAAATTATAATGGCAGGCTTTGGCGGACAAGGCGTCATGGCTATGGGTAAAATACTTGTTGAGGCAGCCATGGAAGAAGGAAAGAATGTGTCATGGCTACCCTCATATGGTCCTGAAATGCGCGGAGGTACTGCAAACTGCAGCGTAATAGTATCTGATGAGCCTATAGGGGCTCCGATAGTTACTGAAGCTACTGCAGCTATAGTAATGAACAGGCCTTCGCTGGATAAGTTTGAACAAGATGTAATACCCGGGGGATCACTTTTTGTTAACAGTTCCTTAATAGACAAGAAGGCTTCAAGAGATGATATAAAGGTTTACTACGTGCCTGCAAATGATATAGCAAATGAATTGGGAACAGACAAGGTTGCAAACATAGTAATGCTGGGAGCATATCTCCAGGCATCAGGTGCAGCATCCTTCGATTCAATAATGAATATCATCACACACATTTTTGCAGGTAAAAAAGCCAGCGTTATACCGCTGAATAAAGAAGCACTTTTAAGAGGGGCAGCTTGCATAAAATAACCTAATTAAATCCATCCCGAAAATAAAAAACCTCCATCTTCCATCCTCCTTTCGGGATGGATTTTTTCTTGTTATTGACTATTTCCGCATAATTGAATAAAATATATTATAAAGTATCAATGACGTATACCTGCGGTAAAGGTGTTGGGGCTATTGCCAAGGGTGCATGGCAAGAGGCAAAGCCG
>JAKJBT010000146.1 GCA_022706865.1 Bacillota bacterium | reverse complement strand
AGAAAAAAGATCTGGGTATGATAGCAACTACCTACGGATATGTATATGTAGCACAGGTAGGTATGGGAGCAGACAAGAACCAGTTCCTTAAGGCTATACAGGAAGCTGAGAAGTATGACGGACCGTCACTGATAATCTGTTATGCTCCATGTATCAACCACGGACTCAAGGAAGGTATGGGAAGAACCCAGGCCAATACTGCCCAGGCTGTTGAAGCAGGATACTGGCACTTGTGGAGATATAATCCTGAACTCAAGAAGGAAGGCAAGAATCCGTTTATACTTGACTCCAAAGAGCCAAAGGCAAGCTTCAGAGACTTCCTGATGAATCAGGTAAGGTATTCATCCTTGGTAGGTGCTTTCCCCAAAGAGGCAGAAGAACTCTTTGCAAAGGCAGAAAAGGAAGCAAAGGAAAAATACGAAAACTACAAGAAAATGGCAGAAGCTTAAGCCATAACGAATGCCGGTTGGGAAACCAACCGGCATTTCTATTATAAACCTATTGCAGAGGCGTATCGCAAAACTACTTAATAAGTAGTTAGCGATACCCCTTTTTTCGCATAAGGAGAATAATGAGACTTATTTTAAGTTTGCAGTCATCCTGCAGAGCACCAGCCTTATATCCCGACTCGCACGATATTAGCTTTGGACAGAATCAGAGCTTGATACTTGTAAAATCCTGACGCACATAAACCCAACATCGTGTTGGTATGTGCTGGATTTACCTCACGTAAATCCCACGGATTTTACTGCGTATCTTCTCTCGATTCTGTTGCCCAAAGTTAATAAGTGCTCGCTGATATACAAGGCTAGTGCTCTTGGAGTATAACTGCAATCTAATAACTACGTCGCACTATTCTTCCATTGTATAATAACTCTAAAAGGAGAAATTTTTCCAATATAACAATTTTTCTATTGAAACCTATATGAATTAAATATATAATTTAACTAAATGGTTAGTAAATAACTGTGAGGGATAATATGACAAATAAAGATTCAACTAATTCAAAACAGAGAATATTGGACGCAGCAGAGCAAATTTTTGCAGAAGCCGGCTTTGACGGAGCAAGGGTAGATGATATTGCATCAAAGGCCGGTGTAAATAAAGCTTTAATATATTATTATTTTGAAAGCAAGGATGCAATTCTGGATGAGCTATTTGAAAAGCTTATGGCTGACGGTAAAAGCGTGCAGAGCCGAACCTTGTCGGATTATCCGGATATGGACAGGGAAGACATGTTTATGGCATTTATGGAAAAAAACCTGGAATTTGCACTTTCACACAAGAATCTTATTAAAATAGCCCTCACTGAGTCTATGAAATCCAACTCAAAACACTCCGGCTTACTGAAAAGATGTGACACGATAATAGAGGCGGAACTGGAATATATCAAAAAAAAATATGACAGTAAAGGTATCGCATTTCCCTATTCCAAGGAAGAGCTTGCCGTAATGGAGTTTTTCACGGGAATAATGCCTATATTCAACTTTGCGGCATATTCTGATACCTTTCGAGACTATTATGGAATGAGTGAGATTGAATTGAAAGAAACCTTTATAAAGGCATTCAGATTGACCCATATGTCAGGTCATCAAAAGCTGTACGGAAAATAAAAATTTTGCTTTAAATTAACTAAATAGTTAGTTGATAATTCTATTACTATATTTTTACACTGCCATAGTAATAAAAGTATCAGGAATAGAGCAGAATACCATTATATTAAAAGAAAAATCTTGAAGGGAGGAAAGGTTTTGGGCAAGCTAATAGAAATACGCTGGCACGGACGCGGAGGCCAAGGAGCGAAGACAGCCGCACTTCTCCTGGCAGATGCCGCTTTTAACACAGGAAAGTATATTCAGGGATTTCCTGAGTATGGTCCTGAGAGAATGGGAGCACCGATAACAGCCTACAACAGAATAAGCGATGAAAGGATCAAAATTCATTCTAACATTTATGAGCCGGATTATGTAGTAGTGGTGGATGAGTCTTTGATTTCAGCAATTGATGTGACTTCCGGCCTTAAAGAATCGGGTGCAATTATCATTAACACTGATAAGAAACCCGATGAGGTGAAGAAGCATCTGAAAGGATACAAGGGCAAGGTTTGTACCATAGATGCCAGGAAGATATCTGAAGAGACACTAGGCAGGAATTTCCCAAATACACCTATGCTTGGTGCGGTAGTAGTAGTAGGTAATATTATGGAGCCTCAGAAGTTTCTGGAGGATATGAAGGAATCCTTTGCTCATAAGTTTAAGACAAAGCCCGAGATAATTGAAGGAAATATGAAGGCCATTGAACGGGCTATGCAGGAGGTGCAAGGTCTATGAGAGGAAAAGCAAAAGAGATGACTCCTGAAGTGACTTGGCAGGAGATAACCCCGGGAGGCACTATATATGAGCCGGGTAATGCAGAAGGCTATAAGACAGGGGACTGGAGATCCATGAGGCCGATATGGATTGAAGAAAAATGCACCCAATGCATGCTATGTCCGCCAGTCTGCCCGGATACTGCAATTCCTGTAAAGGACAGTAAGAGGCTCGACTTTGATTATGACCACTGCAAGGGCTGTGGAGTATGCTTCAAGGTATGTCCTTTCAATGCAATAGATTTTATCAAGGAAGAAGATAAAGAAGAATAGGAGGTGCAGTTACACATGTCAATAAGGGAAAGGTTATCCGGAAATGAAGCAATAGCAGTGGCAATGAGGCAGATAAATCCAGATGTTGTTGCTGCATTCCCAATAACTCCGTCAACGGA
>JAKJBT010000048.1 GCA_022706865.1 Bacillota bacterium | reverse complement strand
TGGAAAGGTAAGTCAGTTATCTCGGGCATTAAGGGGCTTTAGAAACAGCGGCAATATTATATGAATTACCTAGACATAAAGGGTGAGTCTGCTTTTTAAAAACCGAGAACAAATTGACACTGCCGGATTGTACCTATAACGGTAGAGAAAATAAAAGAGATGGTTGATAATTACTATATATTTGATAACCGAGCAGAGCCGGCACTTATAGCATCCAGATACTATATTGACCCTTTAAGATATAAAGAGTTTTTAAAGAAGGCTGAATAGTATATACCATTTAACCAAGGATGAAACTCAGGCAAGACAGCAATTTTTAAGTTTGAAAGGCAGCCAAGAGCTTTAATACTATTTAGTGACAGTTGATCCTTAGTGGCTGATGCTAACATTTTATAATTGCAGCAGGGATGCCTTCCGCCAACAGGACCATAAACAAAATCATACTCATGATTTATACCCATGCGGCAATTTCGGACAAAAATTTCCCAGGCTTTTTTATAGCTGGGCCAGTATACATCCTTCGGCATAGGGAAGACTATTCCTTTTAATGAAAGCAGCTGAGTCAGGTCTATATTAAATGTTAAATAGACCGGGATTTTACTATAAGGGTGATCCAAGTATTGTGCCTTGCTCATATTTATTATTTTCAGTATTTCGGGATAAGCTTGGGGATTCAGGGCTTTCATATGCGCCCAATCTTTTGCCTGCTCAAGGCTAAAAGTTACATAAAAACCTTTCCCATAGTCCGTTAGCTTTCTTTGCGTACCCAGCATAATTCCGGCATGCCGGATTATCATTGCCGACAATAAATTAGTACCATGAAAAACAGTGCAATTGTTCGTACATGGAAACATAGAGCATACCTTCCTAACATTTATATGCTGTTTTTAATTCCCGTATAATACATTGTATGTATAACAATCTATTGTGTGCCAGGTACAGAACATAAGAACATATTAAGGAAAATATTTACATTTAATACACTTTCTGATAATATTATGTCGGGAGGTGTATTATTCTGGCTAGGGAATGGAGAGAAGAATACGAGGGTGGAATATATCATGTAATAGCAAGAGGAAATAATAAGGAATACATATTCAAAGAGAGTATAGACAAGGGATATTTAATAAAGCTTCTGAAAGATTATATGGAGGGTATGAATTACAAGCTTTATGGATATGTGCTGATGGATAACCACTATCACTTGGCTCTGCAGGTTTTGGGCAAAAAGCTTCAGGAGATAATGCATCAAGTAAACAATAAATACAGTAAATACTTCAATTACAAATACAAAAGAGTAGGACATGTATTCCAGGGAAGATACAAATCAATACTGGTACAGGATGAGAGATATTTATTAAGTTTGGTTAGATATATACACCAGAATCCAATAAAAGCAGGAATGTGTAAAACAGTTGAAGAGTACAAGTGGAGCAGCGATATATTTTATAGATCAGGAAAGAAAGAGTTTATATCTACTGAAGTTATATTGGACATGCTTTCAAGTGATAGACAAGAGGCAATAAGTAAATATCAGGAATACATGCAACAAGAAGAAGAAACAGATTATGATAAAGTAAAGATATTGGGAGAAGAAGCATATCAGATAATGTGCAGCACAAGGATAAGGGTAGAACAAAAAAAGAGGTTGGATGAAATACTTATGGATCAAGAGTTAAGCCAGGAACAGTATGAATTAATAAAGGAAGGTAGTAGAAGGCGGGACTTGACCAAGTACAAGGTGAATTACATAAAAGAAGCAATAAAGCTAAAATATACCCACAAAGAGATAGGAATAAACATAAGCATGTCAGATGCAGCAGTAAGAAATTTGATAAGTAGAGTAAAATAAGTTCTTAAGTTCTGTACCTGGCACCATAGAGGCTGATTTTTACGGAGAGCCCTCCGGTTTCATTATTTTCCGCCCATATCGAGCCATTGCAGCCTTCAACAATTTCCTTGCTTATGGATAACCCCAGCCCTGCTACGGAGCGGCTTTTGTCCGAGGTGTAAAAGGGATCGAACATTTTTTGCAGTTCCTCTTCTGAAACGCCTGTGCCATTATCCTCAATCGAAAATATTATGGAATTTTTCTGCTTTGAGCAAAAGACTGCAATGGAGGGTTCCCTCATGCTGAAATGCTTCAGGCTGTTGCTGATAATATTTCCGAATACCCTTCTCATTTTAGGAATATCTATGAATAGTATTTCATCGGGGCAGTCGACGCTGATGGAAAAAGCAACTCCCCTTTCTGCTAATTCTTCTTCGTAGTCTGATTTTAAGATGGCACAGAACTTTTCGGCGGATATCCGCTGCTGCTTTAACCCGCTTTGCATCTTGAGGTTCAGATACTCGTCGAATTCCTCTATCAAATCCCTGATTGAAACAGATTTTTTATAAATTATATCAATATACTTTCCATATCGCTCTGCGGTAAGGTTATTCTTTTTTAAGCGTTCGGCATAACCCATGACGGAGGTGAGGGGTGTCTTAATATCATGAGAAATAGATGCAATGATAAGGTTCTGCTTCTGCTTTTCTTTTTCAATTGCTTCCGTAAGCCTTACGAAGCGGTTCTGCAGCAGCCCTATCTCATCTTTGCGTGCCACATTCTGAGGATGGATGCCCTCCTTATATCTTTCCATGCTTTTCTGCAGGGCAATAATTGGCTTGACATAATTAAAATAGAAAATAGCAGCAATGAATAATAATATGAAGCATATGATGAATATTTCCGCTACAAATAGATTCCAGACCACGTAATAGGAGGAAATTTTCTTCAGGGATAAGGGCTGAGCAACCTTTAGCAAATAAACCTTATTATTATGGTGAAACATGCCGAAGGAATTGATCTCTATGCTCACACCCCCGTTATTTCCTGCATTAAATACCGTGAGGCCGGACTCATCCACAACCTGCATATTAAGATTCTCTGTCTGAGAAATAATTTGAAGCACCTGCGGAAAATCCTGACTGCTTTCTATTTCTTTTATAATCCGGTCAGTTTCAGTCTGCAGCTGCTCCCGCATACTGCTGTTGTAGCCGGCAATTTCTCCCGAAAGATAAAAATTATAATACCCGTAAAGCAGCAGTATGTTGATAATAAAAGCAGCAAGAACAAGGAGAGGAAGCTTAAATCTGATACTCATTTTCTTTCTCCTGATGTTTAATAATTTTATATCCTACGCCCCATACGGTTTTGATGTATTTGCTATCCTTGTCTATTTTATCCCTTAAGTTTTTAATATTCACCGCTACAGTACCAATATCCGTGAAATCAGCGCCCCAGATCGTACTGAAAATCTGTTCCTTGGAGACGACCTTTCCTGCATTTATAAAAAGGTAATGCAGCAGTTGAAATTCCCTCATTGATAATTCCACTGCCCTGCCGTTTACAGTAACTTCATAGCTTTCCGGGTTTATTGTAATGCCGCCTATAGTCATGGTACTGCTATTCTTTTGGAGGCTGCGCTTTTCACGGCGCAAATGAGCCTTTACTCTGGCGACCAGCTCCTCCACAACAAAGGGCTTTGATATATAATCGTCCGCACCCATTTCAAAGCCAAGCATGGCATCATAGGTCCTATTTTTAGCCGTCACGAAAAGTATGGGGCAGGATACGGTTTTTCTGATTTCCCTGCAGATTTCTAATCCGTCTATACCGGGCATCATAATGTCCAGCAGGATCAATGACAAGTCCTGAATACTCTTCAATAAAGTGAAAGCATGTTCTCCGTTGAACGCCAGAAGGCACTGGTATCCTTCATCAGTAAGGGCATCGGATATCAGTGATGCTATTTCCCTGTCATCATCAACGATTAATATTTTTTCCATGATCTCACTCCTTCCTGTGAACATAAACATCAACACTGTAACCTGGTTTCAGTACTTTCCCGGGATCCTCCGGTTTAATCTGCGCCTTTATAATCCGCTTGCCGTCCTTTTCCACAGCTTCATTTGAAATTTGGATAACAGTCCCCGGTATTGAGGCGCTGCTGTCCGACGCCGGCACAATTTCAACGGTTTCATCAAGAGTAATATTTCTGATGAATTCCTCTTCAACCTCAGCAACGACTATAATAGAATCTGCATCGATCAGCTGAAGGACCCTTGCCGGATTATCCTGTACCCCCAGCCTTGATCCGTTTATTACTTCAATATTCCGCACAATGCCGTTCCGGACACATGATATGACTTGATCAGAGTCCAGGTAGTCCTTAACGCTTTTGTTTTTCATAATCTCCAGATCAATCCGGGATACTGCCACACTGCTTTCCTGTCTTGCCATGTTTGCAGTGTTTGAGTCATTTATTTCCTTCAGCTGGGCACTTTTGGACTTTAATAATATGTTCAACTGGTCAAGCTCGGTTCTTAAAGCGCTTTTTGTTTTCTCTATGCTGGTTTCAATATCCTCCAGGGCTTTCTCTTTTTCAGCCAATGCATCCATGTATCGGTCCAATGTGTTCTTGGTGATTGCTCCCGCATCACTTAAGGCCTGATTGTTCCTTACATCCCTTTTTGCATTTTCCACTTCTTTTTTCGCCAGGTTCAGCGAGGTCTTCAATATTTTAAGGTCTGCATTGGTTTCTTTTGTCAATTCCTCTGTTTTTTCAAGTATATCCTTTTGCATCTGTCGGATATCTGCTTCGAGAGCCCCGGTATCCTTCCTGATGCTTTGGAGCTCTGCCTGTCCTGCTTCCAGTTGATGCTGAAGCTTATCCACGGTTCCCAGATATTCCGACATGTCCAGGGTCACCAGTACCTGACCCAAGGATACATGGTCTCCCTCTTTAACTTTAATATCCGTTACTATAGCCGGAAAGTCAATACTTATATCATAAATCCTTTCATACTTTACTTCTCCCCAGAAATCCAGCCTGTCATACCGTTCCAATGAAGAGGATACGGTTTCAAAGCTCTGTGCTTTATCCGCCCGCGCAGCATTAAAGCTTATTATACCAACTGCTGTAAGCATGATAAGGATACCGCTTCCTATCAGTATACTTTTTTTGTGCCTTAGAAACATTTTTTTCACAATATTACCTCCAACTCAGCTATTCCACGCTTTTTAACGACTCAAGCATATCCATGCCTTTCATTTTTACAGCTACGATACTGTTTATAAACATAGCAAATACTGCTGTTATGGCCACTGAAAAAACCACGGTGCCGAAAGACACATTGCCGATCAAATCCATCTGGTCATTCAGGCCCTTTGCAACAATTTCAGCCAGTGCTTTTCCCACAGGCATGCCTAAAATCAGTCCTACTATTACTGAAAGGGTGTTATCCGTAAGCACAAGGGAACGGATTTCCTTCTGGTAAAAACCCAGGACCTTCAAGGTGGTAAGATCCCTTATCCTCTCGGCAAAATTCAATATGCTGCTGTTATAAAGAACAACAAAGGCCAGGATCCCTCCCATTATAATCAGCATTACCCCGGCTATATAAACAACCCTTGTACTGGATTTGACATCAGCAATCTGATCGGTTCTGCTCACATATTCCTCCACATAATCTCCTCTGAGGAAGTCCCAATCCGGCCCGTTATTCCATTTTACAAGAATTGCGGTAGGCTTAAAAATTTCTCCGATTGCTTCATAGTACGTGTCGGTCATATATATTCCCTGACCGGTGGCCAGATACACAATCTGTCTTACAGGCACTTTTATATAGCCTTTGTTTGTCCGCTTCAGTTCTATTACATCTCCTGCCTCGATTTTCAGGGTGTCTGCAAGCTTTCTCGTAATTGCGGCACCATCATCAGGCAGCAGGACAGGATTGCCGTCAACATCCTTCAGGTGGATAAGAGGGCTTTCCTTCGTGGAGACCGTCAGCAATTTCATTTGCCTTTCCCCATTGGGGCAGATGATTTCCGCTGCCGTTTCCCTTATCTGCTGAAGCGTTCCATCCAGCTTCATGTTGCGTATAAAACGGGAATCCGCTTTGCTGTCCAGGAGGATTTTTTGGTCATAAGTGTATGTAACATTGTAAGTCTGCAGGGCAATTCCGTTAATCATATTAATTATGGTAAAGGCCGCTACAATCAGCCCTGTACAGCCTGTGATCCCAAGTATGCTCATTATGAGGCGTATTTTGTTCCTTGATGTATTCCGTGCAATCAGCCTGCGGCTGAAGCGCATCCTGCTCCAAAGGCCGGTCAGGTTTTCCAGCAATATATGGCTTCCTTCCTTGGGAGGCTTGATTCTCAGAAGCACGGAAGGGGAATCCCCCAACAGCCTGAAGCAGGAGTACAGGGAAATTCCTCCGGTACAAAGGAGGATCAGAACCAGGCTTATAATAAAATTACTGTAGTTTACTGAAATTCTGTAATCGGTAAAATTAAGCCTGAGCCAGGGAATCAGCATCTTGCCGAAGATGATGGGGCCCAAAAGGAGGCCTAAAAAAGCTCCAAGCAGTCCCATATATACCCCATAAGAGGTATAATGCCACAAGATGCTTTTCTTTCCGTACCCCAAAGCTTTTAAGATGCCTATCTGGCCCCGTTGGTTTTCCACCATTCTCATCATGGTGCTTTGGGTTATTAAGGCAGTCACAATAAAAAACATCAGGGAGAATACTGCCGCAAGGAGCTTAAACTGCTGAATATTGGCATCAATATTGCTGACGCTTCTGTGGTCCTCTTTGGCAACAATACCTGACAGATCATCTCCCACGGCATCAAAAATTCGGGTTTTTACCTTTGTTATATCAGCGCCGGGAGACAGCTTTACGGATATCTGGTTATATATCTTCCGGCCATATACACTCTTAAGCATGTCTTCATTAATAATGATGAAGCCGTATTTTTTCGGATTCGGGAATGTGTCAGTAGAGCCTTTCACCGAGTATATATGTTCACTGCTTAAAGCCAGGCCTTGAATAGGGAAGCGTATCCACTTATTGTTCAGTTTTATTGAGATATCATCGCCTGTATTCAATCCGTGCGTTCTTGCGAAAACTTCGTCCAGGATTGCTCCGCTGCGGCTCGAAAGCTTTCCTTCAATCATCTGGGGCCGGTCCAGCACACCTTTGCCGGAAACAGCATAAACACGCAGGGTTGGGCTGTTTTCCAGATTGGATAAGGCATCCAGCACAAAACGCTTTTCTGCCTTTTCCACGCCTTCAATTCTTGAAATGCCCCAAAGCTCCTTTTCAGTGGGATCCAATACATTGACCCATAAATCAGATATGTTGGCGGCTGCGTACATGTTCTCCGAATGCAGCTCCACTGTTTTCCATAGGCTGTCGATACCGGTGACTATGCATACCGCAAGTGTGGCCATTATAAGGATAGATAAAAACTGGACTTTTGACTTTTGCATATCCCTGAGGGATTTCATAAATAATGATTGCATTACCATATTATTTCCTCAGCAGCCTTTGGACTGCTATTGTATTTGATATCAGAAATTTTACCGTCCTTCATATGTAAGACCACATCTGCCATTTCAGAAATCAGTACATTATGAGTGACAATAATCACGGTTTTTCCCATATCACGGGCTGCATCCCGTATCAGCTTAAGGACTATCCGCCCTGTTGAAGAATCAAGGGCCCCAGTAGGCTCGTCGCATAATAATATCTGAGGGTTTTTTGCCAGAGCCCTTGCAATAGATACTCTCTGCTGCTCCCCTCCGGATATCTGGCTTGGGAAATTGTCCATACGGTCCTTAAGCCCCACCTTAATCAGCATTTCTTTTGCGTCCAGAGGGTCTTTGCATATTTCTTCGGCAAGCAGCACATTCTCCAGCACCGTTAAATTGGGCACCAGGTTATAGAATTGAAAAACAAAGCCGATTTTGTTCCTCCTGTAGGTTGTAAGCTCATATTCTGTCATACCCGAGATCTCCTGGTTGTCCGCAATAATCCGTCCTTTTGTCGGTGAATCCATGCCCCCCAACAGATTAAGCACTGTTGTTTTACCTGCACCGCTTTGCCCCAATACCACATTTACAGTACCCTTTTCTATGCCGAAGCTGACGTCGTCAACCGCTTTGATGATATTACCGCCTACATGGTATATTCTTTCAACATTCTCAAAAGTGATGAAGCTCATAGGTTACCTTCCTTTATACATGTATGCTGCAGCAAAACTCAGCTGTATCTTCAGCTCCAGCTTATTAATTAATTATATGGTAAATAAATTATATGGTAAGAGGAAATTTATTAAGAATTATTAAGGACGCTCTCTTTTTTAATTGTAAATCATTATTGCAATAGAAGAATAATGCGATGTATCTGAAGTTTGAAGTTGTACTACAGAGTATTGACCTTGTATAACAGAGAGCACTTATTGGCTTTGGTCAACAGAATCGAGAGAAGATACGAAGTAAAATCCGTGGGATTTACATGAGGTAAATCCAGCACATACCAACACGATGTTGGGTTTATGTGCGTCCGGATTTTACAAGTATCAAGCTCTGATTCTGTCTAAAGCTAATATCGTGCGAGTCGGTATACAAGTCTAGTATTTTGGGAGTATGACTGCAAACTTATAACTGCGCCGCATTATCCAATATCATGTTGATTAGCAGTTGATATAGTATTAAAATTAATGTAATAAAGAATTCTTCAATGTATTTTCAAAGGGGGAAGACAGATGGGCAGAAAACACATAAGTCTGCTGCTTGCTGTTTTATTAGTATTCTTTGGTATTGCAGGACAGGTACTAAAGGCTGAGGGTCAAGGAGCAGGTTTGTCCCGGACAGCCCCTGAGGCCGTTGCATATGTAGGTGAAGGCAGGGGGTGCTATGGAGCTATTATAGTAGAAGTAACACTTGAAGGCAATAAGATTAAAGATATACGGATTCTTCAGCATAATGAATCTCCGGGAGTAGGAGCTGAAGCGGCAAAGTTAATAGCGGAAGAAATCATAAAGTACCAGAGTATCGCTGTTGACGCTGTATCAGGATGTACAAAATCCAGCAATGGTGTTATGGCTGCTGTCGAACAAGCTTTGGGAAAAGCCGGGGTAAATATCGATGATTATTGGAAAAAGCCGGATAAGATTACTGCACGGATAGGCAACATAGAAAAGACTGCGGACGTTGTTGTAATAGGCGCCGGCGGAGCCGGCCTTGCAGCCGCTGTATCGGCACATCAGAACGGTGCCAGGGTACTGGTTCTGGAGAAAATGCCCATGGTTGGAGGGAACACAATCAGATCCGGTGCCGCATATAATGCTGTTGATCCTAAACGTCAATCGGCACAGGGAATAGAAGACTCAATTGAAAAGCACTACATTCAGACCTATGAAGGCGGAGACAGACTCGGAAAACCCGAATTGATAAGAACGCTTATTGAAAAGTCGTATCCGGCACTTGAATGGCTTGAAAGCATGGGGATGAAGTTTAAGGATGAAATATTTACAGTTCTGGGCTCATTGTGGCCAAGATCCCATAAACCTGAAAAACCTCTTGGGACAGGATACATAGAAACATATATGAATTATATTGAACAGCAGGGCAGTGAAATTGAAGTAATGCTCAACACAAGGGCAACGGAGCTAATAGTTGAAAACGGAAGAGTTGTTGGTGTTGAGGCAGAAAATGAGGAGGGTACTGTTACCGCGAAGGCAAATAATGGTGTTATTATTGCAACAGGAGGTTTCAGTGCAAATGTAATGGCAAGAAACCATTACAACAATATGTGGCCGGACCTTACAAATATTAAAACAACCAATCATCCGGGGGCTACCGGTGACGGCATGTGGATGGCCGAGAAGGCAGGAGCAAGATTAATAGGCATGGAACAGATCCAGCTTCTTCCTATGGGTGATCCGGAGACGGGAAGCCTCAGCGGAAACATAGAACAGGGAGTTGAGAACAGGATATTTGTCAATAAATATGGAAACCGATTTGTTGATGAAGGTGCCAGAAGAGATGTCATGACAAGAGCACTGTTCCAACAGCCGGATAGCTATATGTGGGTAATCCTGGACAAGCATTCTTATCCTACGCCCGATACAAGGAACAACTTTAACGAAACAATAGAACAGCTTGTAGAAGACGGAACAGCTTTTAAGGCAGATACCCTGGAAGACCTGGCAAGACAGATTGGCGTAGACCCCGCAAACCTTGTCAGGTCAGTGGAGACCTTCAACATGGCTGTAGAAAAGAAAATAGACGATCCCTTCGGCAGGACACTGTTCGAGGATAAGATCGATACCCCTCCGTTTTATGCAGGGGCGCGGGTGGCTACAGTCCATCATACAATGGGAGGCATAGAAATAAACACAAAAGCACAGGTACTTGATAATTCAGGCAATATTATACCGGGATTATATGCAGCAGGAGAAGTAACCGGTGGAATCCACGGTTCAAACAGGCTTGGCGGCAATGCTATTCCTGATACTGTAGTATTCGGGAAAATTGCGGGAGAAAGTGCTGCTAAGGCTGAATAAAGGAATAATGGCTTTCCAAAGCAAAAATTCTATCTTGCAGCAGCTTTTTGAGCTTTTTCGGTTTGATGGAAATGATATTGTCGGTATAGCCCAGGAAATAGTTTGCAATAAATTTTTCTTCTCCCTTATTATAGAATCCTTTGATAATATATTGCTGCACTTCAATATGAAGCTGTATTGGAAGGGGTCGATTCTCCGATTACAAAAACATCGAGAGGGAGTCGACCTCCATTTGGCATGCCCATTTTAATCATGATACGCCATAAAAACGAAAAAATCAAACTGCATTTGGGTTACAAACATGGCTTTTCATTTTCAAAAGTGGCTTTTCGGATACAAAACCTGCGTTTCGTTTACAAATATTCACTTGTCGGTTACAAACACTGCATTTCGTCTTACAAAGTGGCATCTCACCTTTCAATTAACCCTCAATTAACCCTCTTAATAAAATAGTCAATAAAAATTTATCGATAAACAATAAAATAATATTGCATATCAATAAATCATATGCTATACTACAAACGATGGAAGTGAAATAAAACTTTTCATGAAGTATTGGAGGGTGATTATATGTGGAGCGGTAGGAAATCAATTAGTCTAAGCAAGTTCTGCGTACTGGTATTCGCAGTTATGCTGATCGGAACCGTTTTATCGGCCCCTTGGCTTATAACGTGGTTTCGGCCTGATTTAGCAGGAAAAAAAGTTTTATTCCTGTCAACCATATACTCCGGCAGTATTCCTGCAGCAGTACTGCTGTACTGTCTCTATCAATTGCTTCGTCACATTGAGCTTGAACAGGTTTTTATCACGAAAAATGTGGAATACCTTCGACGGATTTCCTGGTGCTGTTTTGCGGGATCTGTTATCTGCATTGCTTCGATACCTTACTACTTTCCGTGGAGCTTTGTGGCTGTAGCAGCCGCATTTATGGGTCTGATTGTCCGGGTTATCAAGAATGTTATTGCACAGGCGGTTGAACTTAAGAACGAATCGGAACTTACGATTTAAAGGAGGAAGGGGATATGTCCATAATTGTGAATTTGGATGTAGTGATGGCAAAGCGAAAAATGTCCTCCGGAGAACTGGCTGAGAAGATTGGCATAAGCCAGGCTAATCTTTCAATACTTAAGACCGGTAAAGCCAAAGCAATACGTTTTTCAACACTGGAGGCAATCTGCAAAGCTCTGGAATGCCAGCCGGGTGATATTCTGGAATTCAGAGAGTAAGACTAAGAATAAGGAGATTTATAGTATGAAAGGACATATTTTAAGTAATAACGGACAATTGGCTGCCGACGAAGCACAGCTGGCAGCCGGGGTAGGGATATCAGCAGTATATGAGCCTAAGGAACCTTTTATAGCTGACAGCCGGGACACAATTTTTGCGGCACTTTCATTTGTGCTGGGATTTTTCTTCGTAAGGTGGGTAATGTTTTCCTGGCAGGGCTGGGGGGTCACAGTGTTTACAATAGGCTATTGCTTTGCTGTAACCATGTATTTTGTTAAAAAAGGAGTAATCATTACCCGTGCCGGGCTTTTTTGGCTGGCAGCGGTTGTATTGATTGGAATCAGTTATTCCCTTTATGAAAACAATGGTTTAGAACCATGGCGCAACTTGTTCTTGTTCTGTGCAGCCGTTTACTATGTAATCAGCGCTTCAGGGCATCTGATTCTCTCAAATACCAGCAATTGGCTCATACTGGACGGAATAAATGCCATGTTTGTTATTCCGTTTAAAAACTTCGGGTGTCAATACAAAAGCCTTTATTCATCCATACGTATTAAAAAAAGCTTTGGAAGGCAGTTTTTATCCATTGCACTGGGCCTGATGCTGGCATTATTGATTGTGGGTATGGTTTTACCGCTGCTTTTGAGAGCGGACAGCGGAGGGTTCTCCAAGATTGCAGATGGGCTCATTGAATATTTCCGATGGATGCAGGATCAGTTTGCGGATGTATTATTTGACGGCTTCTTAACAATACCGACAGCAGCTTATATGTTCGGGCTTATGGCAGGTTGTGCCCATAACAGAGGCTGCAGAACATTTAAAAAAGAAGGTATCCAATATGCGGTTCAATCCATGAGGGTGCTTGCAGCCGCTACTGTTTACACCGTGCTTGGTTTAATATGCTGCTTGTATATAGTATTTATAGGGAGCCAGCTTCCTTACTTTTTCTCATCCTTTGCAGGGCAGAGGCCGGAGGGGTGGCAAATTTACTCCGAATACGCCCGCAGCGGATTTTTTGAATTGTGCCAAATTGCTGCGATTAACCTGACATTACTGGTATTGGCAAACCTATTCTGCAAAAAGCCTCAAAAGAACTATATATTAAAAACACTTAACTGTCTGCTTTCTCTGCTGACTTTGCTGTTAATTGCTACAGCATTCAGCAAAATGGCACTGTATATTGGA
>JAKJBT010000047.1 GCA_022706865.1 Bacillota bacterium | reverse complement strand
CATTGTCAAGTATATGTATTTTCCCGCCCATTTGTATAAGCATGTCCCTCAGATAAGTAACATCCTTTACCATGGGAAGGTTTTTTATAGTGCAGGCTGAGCCTGCAAGAATTGTAGCAGGCAGTATCGCCACTGCTGCGTTTTTGGCTCCGCTTATGCTGACCTCACCGGTAAGCCTCTGAGAGCCCTCTATTAATATTTTTTCCAATACGTTCGACCCCTTATAACAAGATTTTAATGATGGTTTTTGCACACCTGCAAAAACCTGCCCGTGCAAAAATATGACATATAGCTTATTTCATCTACATTATATCACTGTTTTTATGATTTGATAATATGATATAATATTTACCAGATATATTAAGATATATTAAGCTTTGAATATTGGGTTTGAGGATAGGTGACTTATGAATGACGTGGTAGAAGTAGTAGGAATAAAAATTGATAATGTAAATATGGACGAAGCAGCGGCTTTAATGGAAGTATTTCTTGAAACCGACAGATGCAGCAAGGTTTTTACCCCCAACAGCGAGATTTTGCTTACGGCAGTAAAGGACAGAGAGTTCGAGAGTGTTTTGAACAGCGGCCATCTTGTAGTTCCGGATGGAATAGGAGTTGTAATTGCTTCAAGATTTTACGGCACTCCTGTAAAAGAGAGGGTTGCAGGCTTTGATCTGATGATGCGGCTTATGGATATAGCCGATTCCCGGGGCAAAAGCGTGTATCTTCTGGGAGGCAGGGAAGGTGTGGCTGAAGAAGCTGCCATAAAGCTTACCGAGAGTTATGGCGGCCTGAGGATAGCGGGAACACGGAACGGTTATTTTGAAAGCGAGGAAGAGGATAAGATAATAAACGAGATAAACAGCAGCAAGGCAGACATTCTTTTAGCGGCATTAGGCGCCCCGAAGCAGGAGAAATTCATATATAGGCACAGTGATAAGCTGAAAGTAAAGATTGCCATGGGGGTGGGAGGAAGCCTGGACGTGCTTGCTGGCAAAGTGAAAAGGGCTCCCGAATTTTATCAGAAAGCCGGGTTGGAGTGGTTTTACAGGCTTGTAAAGGAGCCCAGGAGAATCGTAAGAGTCCTGAGGATCCCCAAATTCATAGCCCTTGCATTCTATGATGCAAAGTTAAAATAGCTGTGAGGAATGTATTAAAGTTGAGAGGAGAGTGCTGAATGAGCAGATTTAGAGAATTGGCCCCGGAGGAACTGAGCAACAAGATTGACTGCGGCTTTTTTGAGTTTGAAACCACGGCGGACCTGGATCCATTAAACGGTATTATCGGACAGAGCAGGGCTGCTGCAGCAATGGAGTTCGGGCTTGCAATCAAGAGGCCCGGCTATAATATATATGTTTCCGGAATAACAGGCACCGGAAGGAGCAGCTATACCAGGTCCATAGTGAGCAGGGTAGCTGCAAATGAAAGCGTTCCTGATGATTGGTGCTATGTATATAATTTCAAGAATCCGGATAAACCTATGTGTATAAACCTGCCGGCCGGAATGGGGTACAAGCTTCAAAGAGATATGAAAAGACTCTTAAAGGACCTTAAGGTAAAGGTTCCCCAGGCTTTTGAAGGAGAAGAATATGAAAAGCAGAAGGGTCAGATTATACAGGAGTATCAGGGGAAAAGCTCCGAATACATGGAGTCCTTCAATGCTTTTGCAAGAGAGCAGGGCTTCATTATAAGAAAGAGCGAGCACGGGCTTATGACCATTCCCCTCCGGGACGGAAAGCCGATGGAAGACAAAGACTATTTGGAGATGCCTCCTGAGGAAAGAAAGAAGATAGAGGATAGTTCCTTCATGGTTCAGGGAAAACTAATGGAGACACTGAAGCGGATGAAGGACATAGAGAAAACCGCCAAAGACAAGATTGACCAGCTGGAAACAAAAATAGCGCTTCTTGCAGTGGAACAGCCGATTATGGAGCTGAAGGAAAAGTACGATAAGCACAAGAATATAATCGAATACCTTCAGGCTGTCCAGAGGGACATAATACATAATGTGGAGGATTTCAGGAATTTGGAGTCCGGCAAGGCTGAACCCCTTGACCTGGTGGGAAGAATCAGGGAAAAGGATTTCACAATAAAGTATCAGGTCAACCTGGTAGTAGACAACAGGGATACAAAGGGTGCCCCCGTCATTCTGGAATCAAACCCCAAATATGATAATCTATTGGGTAAAATTGAATATGAAAGCAATATGGGGGTAGTCACAACAGATTTTACCAAGATAAAGGCAGGTTCGCTTCATCAGGCCAATGGGGGCTATATAATAATCAACATGTCCGACCTGATGAGAAACCCTGAAAGCTGGGAAGGAATAAAAAGATCCATAAAAACAGGAGAAATAACTATTGAAAATATATTTTCCATGTCAGGTATTGTATCCGGAGGTATAAAACCGGAGCCCATACCTCTGAACGTAAAGATTATTCTTATAGGAAGCTCCTATGTGTATCAAACCCTTTACACCTATGACGAGGACTTCAGGAAGCTTTTTAAAATCAAGGCGGATTTTGACACAGACATGGGCAGCAACAAGGAAAACTGCATGAAATATGCAAGCTTTATAAGATCACACTGTGAGAAAAACGGGCTTATGCACTTTGACAGAACCGCCGTGGCAGCTGTAATCGAATACAGCAGGAGGCTGGCGGAGCATAAACACAAGCTTTCTACACGATTCAACGATATAATTGAAGTATTATATGAGGCTGATGCCTGGGCAAGAATAGCCGGAGAACAAATAGTAACAGGCAGTAACGTAAAAAAAGCAATTGAGCAGAAGTGGTACCGTTCAAGCAGGATAGAAGAAAAGATGCAGGAGCTGATTGATACGGGGGTAGTGCTTATTTCCACGGAAGAGAAGGTCGTTGGGCAGGTCAACGGACTCTCGGTCATGAACTTCGGCGATTACACCTTTGGGAAGCCCAGCAGGATAACAGCAGCCACCTATGCCGGAGAGAAAGGCATAGTCAATATTGAGAGGGAAGTTGAAATGAGCGGAAGCATCCACGATAAGGGGGTGCTGATACTTACCGGATACCTGGGAGACAAGTTTGCGCAGGAGTTTCCCCTTACAATTTCAGCAAGCATATGCTTTGAGCAGCTTTATGACGGCGTTGAGGGGGACAGCGCATCCAGCACCGAGTTGTATGCCCTGCTGTCAAGCCTGTCCGAGCTGCCCATAAAGCAATATATCGCTGTTACCGGATCGGTTAACCAGAAAGGGGAGATACAGCCCATAGGCGGTGTCAATGAAAAGATAGAAGGCTTTTTCCAGACCTGCAAAACCAGAGGCCTTAAAGGGAATGAAGGAGTCATGATACCCTGGCAGAATGTTGACAATCTTATGTTGAAGGATGAGGTTATAGAAGCCGTCAGAGAAGGCAAATTCCATATATATCCTGTGAAGACAATTGATGAGGGCATAGAAATTCTTACCGGCACAGCTTCCGGAACCAGGGATGAAAGTGGAAACTATCCTGAAAATACGGTATTCTATTTAGTACAAAAAAAGATAGAAAAGTTTGCAAGAATTGCCGAGGAGTTTGACGATTGTGAGCAGGAGCGCAAGGCGTAGATACGGGCACGGGGTATGAGCTGCGAGGTGCGAGATAGGGAGGTAAAAGGATGAGAAAGAGTATAATCAGAGATATCAGCATGGCTGAATCAGGCCATAGGAAAATTGAATGGGTAAAAGGCTATATGCCTGTACTCTCCGCTATAGAGAAGGAGTTTATAGAAGAGCAGCCCTTTGCAGGTAAGAAAATAGTTATGTCGATACACCTTGAAGCAAAGACTGCATATCTTTCCAAGGTATTGAAAGCGGGAGGTGCAGAAGTTTCCGTAACAGGAAGCAACCCCCTCTCCACACAGGATGATGTTGCTGCAGCGTTGGCGGAGGACGGACTGAATGTATATGCCTGGTATAATGCCGCTCCTGAGGAGTATAACCATCATCTGAACGCAGCTTTGGATATTGGCCCCAATATAGTCATAGATGACGGGGGCGACCTGGTGCATCTTCTGCATGGCGAAAGACAGGAGCTGCTGCCTGATATAATTGGAGGCAGCGAGGAAACAACTACGGGAGTATTAAGGCTTAAGGCAAGAGAAAGAGAGGGCCTTCTCAAATTTCCGATGATTTCCGTCAATGATGCTTACTGCAAATATCTGTTTGACAACAGGTACGGTACGGGCCAGTCGGTATGGGACGGAATAATGAGGACCACCAATCTTATAGTTGCCGGAAAGAACGCGGTGGTAATAGGCTACGGATGGTGCGGCAAGGGTGTGGCTATGAAGGCCAAGGGCCTTGGCGCCAATGTAACGGTATGTGAAATTGACCCTATAAAGGCTATAGAGGCGTATATGGACGGCTTTCAGGTGATGTCCATGGATGAAGCGGCATCCATAGGGGATTTCTTTATAACTGTCACAGGCTGCGCAAAGGTCATTACAGAAAAACACTACAAGGCTATGAAGAACGGAGCTGTACTGGCCAATGCCGGCCATTTCGACGTTGAAATCTGGAAGCCCGATTTGGAAGCTCTCAGCCGCGGGAAAAAGGTTATGAGAAAAAACATAATGGGATATGTCATGGAGGATGGAAGGATAATAAACCTGCTGGCGGACGGAAGGCTTGTGAACCTTGCCGCAGGAGACGGACACCCTGCCGAGATAATGGATATGAGCTTTGCATTGCAGGCTCTCTCCGCAAGATATATCAGCCTTAACAAGGAAAAGCTTGAAAACAGGGTACATAGGGTACCGGAGGAAATAGACAGAAAAGTTGCCGATATGAAGCTTAAGGCCCTGGGAATAAGGATAGACAGGCTTACAAAGGAGCAGGAAGAATATCTTAGAGGCTGGGGAGAATAGTACATGGATATATTGTTGAAAAACGCACAGATTGTAACCCTTAATGATAATGATGGCGTAATACCGGAAGGCAGTATAGGAATACGGGATAACCGGATTGACTTCGTAGGGGAAGGCAATGGGTGTATTGAAGCAGACTATTCAAAGGTTATTGACTGCAAGGGCAGGACTGTTATGCCCGGCTTTGTAAATGCCCATAACCATCTGGCAATGACAATGTTCAGGAATTATGCCGATGATATGAAGCTTATGGATTGGCTTTTTACAAAAATATTTCCTCTGGAAGACAAGCAGACTGACGAATCGGTGTATTGGGGAAGCCTTCTTGCCATGGTTGAGATGATAAAAAGCGGGACAACGACCTTTGCCGATATGTACTTCTTTATGGAAAGTACCGCCCGTGCAGTTTCCGAATCCGGGATGAGGGCTGTTCTCTCCAGGGGGCTTCAGGGAGAATCAGGGGAAGAAGATCTGGATTACAGGCTTAAGGAAAGTGATGAGCTGTTCCGGAAGTTTCATAACAGCTATAATGGACGTATAAAGGTGATGCTGGCCCCCCACTCGGTGTATACCTGTTCGGAGGCATATCTGAGGAAGGTGGCGGCAAAGTCTCTGGAACAAGAGATACCTGTGCAGATACATCTTTCGGAGACAAAGGAAGAGGTAAATACCTGCATTGAAAAATTCGGACGGTCACCGGTGAAATACCTTGAGGATCTGGGACTTTTGAATGATAGGACGGTGGCAGCACACTGCGTGGCAGTTGATGATGACGACATTGGAATCTTAGCTTCCCGCAGGGTAAATGTAGTGCATAATCCGGGAAGCAACATGAAGCTGGCAAGCGGAACAGCGCCGGTTGCAAAGATGCTGGAGAAAGGCATAAATGTATGCCTGGGAACTGACGGAGCTTCCAGCAACAATAATCTGGACATGTTGGAAGAAATGAGGCTGGCAGCATATCTGCAGAAAATATGTACTAATGATCCTACAGCCCTGCCGGCGGAGACCGTAATAAGAATGGCAACTTTAAAGGGCGCAAAGGCCTTGGGATTTGAAAACCTCGGCAGCATCGAGGCGGGAAAGACTGCAGACCTGATAGTTCTTAATACCGAAAGAGCTCATTATTATCCGAAGTATAATATAAAATCCGCAATTGTTTATTCCGGGAACTCTGCTGACGTGGAGACGGTTATAATTGACGGAAATTTGGTAATGGAAAGCGGGCACCTTGTCACTCTTGATGAGGAAAGGATACTTTATAAGGCTCAGAAATGGGCCTCAAAGCTGACAGGACAATAATGTCCGCAGCCTTAGGGAAACACTACAAACGAAAGGCGGTTTGTTATAATGCATAATTTGACACAAAACAGGGAATTGGCGGATTTGTTATTTCCTGATATCGGAAAGACACCGGAATACTACGAGATGTTATATCCTAAAAGACAGCTGGATGAGGGAGCAAAGGTAACCAGGTTTGCCCCCAGCCCTACAGGCTACGTACACATGGGAAGCCTATATGCATCCCTTGTATCGGAGAGGCTTGCCCATCAGAGCAACGGAGTATTTTTCCTGAGAGTTGAGGATACGGATAAAAAGCGTGAGGTGGAAGGCGGAGTTTCCAATATTGTAAGAGCCCTCTCCAGGTTCGGCATCAGCTTCGATGAAGGAGTAACAGACGTCGACGATGAGAAGGGCAGCTACGGCCCATATAAGCAAAGTGAAAGAATGGAAATATACAAGGCTTTTGCAAAACGTCTGGTGGAAAAAGGGCTTGCATATCCCTGCTTCTGCTCTGAGGAAGACTTGGATAAGATAAGAGCCCAACAGGAGGAGAAGAAGGAAACCCCCGGTTATTACGGAGAATACGCCGTGCATAGGAATTTCTCACTGGAGCAGGTAAAGGAAGAGCTTTCCAGGGGCAAACCCTTCGTGCTGCGTGTAAAAGCACCCAACAACCCCGACAGCAGGTTTGTTTTCAAGGATCTCATAAAGGGCGATGTGGAAATGCCGGAGAATTTCCAGGACATTGTGCTTCTGAAGTCCGACGGGCTTCCCACTTATCATTTTGCCCATGTGGTGGATGACCACCTTATGAGGACCACGCATGTTATAAGGGGCGATGAATGGCTGTCTTCAGCTCCTCTGCATGTACAGCTTTTTGAAATGTTTGAATGGGAAAAGCCGTATTTTGCGCATATCTCCCCGATAATGAAGATAGAAGGTTCTTCCAAAAGAAAGCTCAGCAAGAGAAAGGACCCGGAGGCGGATGTAAGCTTCTATCATGAGCAGGGCTTCCCAAGCATTTCGGTGATTGAATACCTTGTGAACCTGATTAATTCTAATTTTGAGGACTGGAGAAGGGAAAACCCCGAGGCCCCCAATACCAGCTTCAAGATTGAGCTGGAAAGAATGAGTGTAAGCGGTGCTATGTTTGATATAGTCAAGCTTACGGATATGAGCAAGGATATTGTCGCCGGGATGACGCCAGAAGAGGTCTATGATATGTCCCTGGAATGGGCCAAGGAATATGACTCTGAGCTTTGGACCCTTCTGTCAAAAGATGAGAAGTACGCAAAAAGGATATTCAGTATAGACAGAGGCGGCGAAAAGCCCAGAAAAGACATTGCAAAATGGCTGGATGTGAAACCGTATATATTCTATTTCTTTGATGAGCTGTTTGCCCGGGATGCGGCAGAGGGATATAATTTTCCCGAAACAATACCTGCCGATGAGGTTAACAGGCTTATAAGGGAATATGCAAAGGTTTATAACCATTCCGACAGCAAGGATATGTGGTTTGACAGAGTAAAGGAATTCTGCGAGGCAATGGGGTACTCCAAGGATGTGAAGACCTTCAAGAAAAATCCGGGGGTCTACAAAGGCCATGTGGGTGATGTTACGGGAATTATCAGAGTAGCTGTTACCAACAGGAGGAATACTCCCGACCTTTATGAGATTATGCAGGTTATGGGTGAAGAGAAGGTAATTGAGCGATTTAACAAAGTCATTAACAGGTAAACACATATAGGGGTGCCGCAGAACTATTTCGCGGCACCCCTTTATATTTGAAGAATGATGCGACGTAGTTATAAGTCTGCATAACCAAGCAAGAGCTTGTATAGTATAGCAGGGCACACTTTTATGCATTTTGGCAACAGGCCTCTGATATGGCTTTGGTAAAAAGTTCGTGAAGCCGGCATGGAGGCCGGCTTAGGTGTCTCGGGCCATGGAGGGCCTTTTGGCACCGTCAGAACTTTTCCAAAGGCATTGCAGTAGGCCTGTCAAAATCATAATCCGTGTGCGTCGATATACTATACTGTCTCTTGCGGAGGGTTATGCAAATTTTTGATACGTCGCATTATTTTTATTTTGTGCAGTAACTCCTTCTGATATTGGATATGTTATTGACATATTATATAATAAACCTGAGGGGGGACTGGTTATGAAAAATATGATGATGGAAATGGGCGGGCTTGCGTTTTGCCTTACCGGTTCGGAATATCTTGACCTGATACTTGACATTGAGAAGGCTAACAGCGATTTTGTGTTTATATGGCCCAAGGAAAGGCATATGAAGGCCATGAACAGCGAGGATGAAATGCATATATCCGTATTTAGCTCAGCCGACAGGAAGCTGGTGGGTTACATATTACTTGCAGGAATCGGCGGAGAGGACAGTGCCGTAGAGTTCAGGCGCATGGCTATAGCTGACAAGGGAAAGGGCTATGGACGGACAAGCGTAAGGTTTATAAAAAAATACTGCTTTGAGGTATTGAAATGCCATAGGCTGTGGCTGGATGCGTATACCGACAACGAAAGGGCAATCGAGCTGTACAGGAGTGAGGGTTTCATACAGGAAGGCATACTCAGGGATTGCAAGAAGCATGGGGAGGGCTACCGCTCCATGGTGATAATGTCTATGCTGGAGCAGGAATATGAGAACATATAAAACATCGGAGATTGCTGATATTATAGGGCTTCATCCGAACACCGTACGGTTATATGAAGAATGGAAGTTAATCCCGAAGCCTGAAAGAAAGGCAAACGGGTATCGTGTATATACTGATGTACATCTGGAGCAGATGAGGTTTGCAAGGATTGCGCTTAAAGGCGAAGTGCTGCAAAACGGAATACGAAAACGAGCTGTTAATATCATAAGAACTTCTGCTGCCGGCTGTTACGAAGCTGCAATTGAAATGACAAAGGAGTACATGGAGAAAATTGCGGAGGAGAAGAACCGGGCAGAGGAAGCAATAGAAATTGTCAGTAATATGTTAGCAGAATCGGACCGGGCAGAGGAGCCGTTACAGCTGACAAGAAAACAAGCGGCCGACTATATGGAATTGACCATAGATACTCTCCGCAATTGGGAAATGAACGGACTCCTTACAATTAAAAGAAAAGATAACGGATATCGTGTATATAACAGGGACGATATACGGCGCCTTAAAATCATCAGATCATTGAGATGCGCCAATTATTCCCTGACAGCCATATTAAGGATGTTGAATGATTTATCCGCTTCTTCCCATTTTGACATAAAAAGCAGCATCAATATTCCAAAAGAAACGGAATACATTATTTCCGTATGCGACAGACTTCTGACTTCACTTGAAAATCTGGAGCAGGATGCGAAGCAAATGATGCTGCAGCTTGAATATATGAAAAGTAAATTCAAATAAAACCCTCCACCATAACACCAGACTTTTAAATGGTGTTATTATTTTACCTGAAACATGGAATAAGGAGGAAAAACTATGGAAGCAGTATTGACCGTCCAGGGGCTGTGCAAGTCTTATGGACGGAAGCAGGCAGTAAACAATTTGAATTTACGGGTACAGAGGAGGGAAATATTTGGCCTGCTCGGCGCAAACGGCGCAGGGAAAAGCACATCCATCGAATGCATACTAAACACAAAAAAGTACGACAGAGGCGATGTCCGCATTTTGGGAATGGACCCCCGGACAGAAAGGAAGGCAATATTTGAAAGGGTGGGGGTACAATTTCAAGAGCCCCGCTGTCAGGATAAGATTACCGTTGAAGAAATATGTGAGGTTACCCGCTCCTTTTACAAAAATCCGGCGGACTATAAAGAACTGCTCAAAAGCTTCGGACTGTCAGACAAGTGCAGGCAGATGGTATCAGAGCTTTCAGGGGGTGAACGTCAGCGCTTGTTTGTAGTGCTGGCATTAATTCCGGATCCGGAACTGGTATTTCTGGATGAGCTTACATCAGGGCTTGACACAAAGGCGCGCAGGGATGTGTGGAAGCACTTGGAGAAACTGAAAGCCAAAGGCTTGACTATTTTTTTAACTTCCCACTATATGGATGAGGTTGAGGAGCTGTGCGACAGGATTCTAATCCTGAAAAACGGTGAAACAATATTTCAAGGCACTGTTGCCGATGCTGTTTCACAAAGCCCGTACGATAAACTGGAAGATGCCTATCTTTGGTTTACGGGAGAGGAGGATGAAAATGAGAGCCTTTAGTGCTATGCTGGGAACAGAGCTTAAGCTGTCGCTGCGCGGAATGGATATGGCAATTTTCGGAATTGGCTTTCCTGCGGTTGTGACGGTGATCCTGGGAATTATTTTTGGAGAAAAACCTGCCTTCCAGGGGGCTGATTACACTTTTTTTGAACAATCCTTCGGGGCAGTTGCATCTATCGGTATCTGCGCGTCGGGAGTCATGGGGCTGCCTCTGGTGCTTTCAGACTATCGTCATAAAGGGATTTTGAAACGATTGAAAGTAACGCCTGTAAGCCCGTCAGTGCTTTTATTCGTACAGGTGGCTGTAAATTTCATATACTCGGTTGCTTCACTGGTTCTTGTCTATCTGATATCTTCGCTGCTTTACGGATTCAGGATACATGGCTCCCTGCCCGGATTCTTGGGATCGTATCTGTTGGTGCTTGTATCCGTCTACAGCATCGGTATGATGGTGTCAGCCCTTTCGCCCGATATAAAAACAGCCAATCTGCTGTGCTGCGCCCTATATTTTCCGATGTTGATTTTCTCCGGCGCAACCCTGCCCTATGAAGTCATGCCGGAAGCACTTCAAAAGGCAGCAGACTTTTTGCCCCTTACACAAGGCATAAAATTGCTGAAAGGCACTTCTTTGGGATTGCCCCTGGATAATATATTGATTCCGATTGCAGCAATGGCAGTTATTTCAGTGGTCTGTACCATTGTATCCGTTAAATTTTTCAAATGGGACTAGGCCAGAAATACTTCCCTTCCATGCCAAAAGATGCTATAATTAAATCGAACATATGTTCGTATAATACATAGGATCTTTGATTGCAGGGAAGGCGGAAGCGGTATGAGAACCATAATGCATATTGATGTGAATTCGGCTTTTTTATCCTGGCAGGCTGTTTATAATTTGCAGAAGGGGGATACCCTTGACCTTAGGGAAATACCTTCGGTAGTGGGCGGTTCCCAGGCTGACCGGAGAGGTATAGTGCTGGCGAAAAGCATACCTGCCAAAAAGTTCGGAATAACAACGGGGGAGGTGCTGTGGCAGGCCAGGCAGAAGTGCCCCGGGCTTGTAGTGGTACCTCCCGACTATAACCTTTACATGAAATGCAGCAATATACTGTATGAAACTCTGAAGGAATATTCTCCCGGCTTGCAGAGATTTTCGATAGACGAATTGTTTTTGGATTATACGGGAATGGAACCTCACTTCGGAGATGCAGTTGCCGCTGCACATATGATAAAGGACAGGGTAAAAAAGGAATTGGGCTTCACCGTCAATATAGGGATAGGAGCAAATAAGCTTACTGCAAAGGTTGCAGGAGATTTGAAAAAGCCCGACATGGTCCATACTTTGTTTCCTGATGAGATAGAGAGCAAAATGTGGCCGCTGCCCGTAGGTGATTTATTTATGGTAGGCAGGCAGACCAGGAAGAAGCTTATGGAAATGAATATAACCACAATAGGAGACTTAGCCAGGGCAGACAAAAGATTCTTGCGGGACAGGCTTAAATCCTTCGGCAACCTGATATGGTGCTATGCGAACGGTATTGATGAATCGCCGGTGTATCCGGGATATTACCTGCAGATGAAAGGAATAGGCAACAGCACCACTATAAAGTTTGACGTAACCGAAAGGCAGATCGCCCACAAGGTATTATTGTCCCTGACGGAATCTGTTTCATTAAGGCTCAGGGCTGCCAGATCCTGCTGCCGGGTAGTATCGGTGGAAATAAGGACATCGGAGCTTAATTTTTATTCCCATCAAAGAAAGCTTATGGCTCACACCAATATAACCATGGATATATTCGAGACTGTGAGAGAACTGTTCGACGAATGCTGGGAAAATGAAAAAATAAGGCATCTGGGGGTAAGGGTGACGGATTTGTGCAGCGACGAGTTCATGCAGGCCTCAATATTTGACCGGCAGTGCAAATACAAGAAGCAGGCGCTGGACAACGCCATGGATGTTATAAGAGGCAGGTATGGGAATGATTCCGTAATGAGGGCCATATTTGCCGACGGGGAGTTTGCCCCCATGTCCGGAGGGTCAGGGGGAGAAGACTATCCCGTAATGAGCAGCATACTGTGACAGACAGTTAAATCTTATATATATACCATCTTGAAGTATCTATTTCAAATCTGAGTTCGAAGGGTTTGATCTGATTGCCGATACGTGTCTGACAGGTAAACTTTAACATCCTGTTGCCGGCAAACTTGTCAAGCTCTCTTTTTATTACCCGGTCTACTTTTACCGTGATCAACTCCGACCTGTCATCAAGATATCTGAACCTTACAGGTACAGGATTGCCTTCCAAATCAAAGAACACTATTGCTTCAACAGGCTTTCTGAGCATCTTCATTTATCACACCTCCCTTAATATACTCTCATTTTCTTTAAATATCTTCATGTTTCGTAGATTTTCAATTTGTTTAGGTTGAGCTTTTCCCTTGGATATAGCATAATTGCTGGTCGATGTGTGGTTTTAGGCAGAGA
>JAKJBT010000046.1 GCA_022706865.1 Bacillota bacterium | reverse complement strand
CAGGAACCCCATTGTCTTAGCCTTGCAGCATACAAAACAGAGGCCGGGAGAATCGGCCTCTGTTTTAATCATTTAAATTTTCCTGCTCAGTTTGATTTCAAAAGAACTGTATTTCGATTCGCAATTACGGATTATTTTGCGTTCTTGAGTGCATCCAGCAGAGAATCAACATAATCCTGTCCTATGGCTTTTCCGATAGATTCATATACACCTTTAGCCTTATCAAGAACCTGATCTACGAAGCTGGCTTCAAATTCAACCAGTTCCATTCCGCCGTCTATCAGCTTCTGCCTGTTATCTTTGTCTATAGTTGTGAGTTTTGCTTCAATTTCAACAGCGGCTTCATCGACTGCCTGCTGTAGGGCAGCCTGATATAACGGATCCAGGCTTTCAAACTTCTCTGCATTAATAAGGAATTGGTTGCAGTAAAGTATATGGTGGGTCATGATCAGGTAATCCTGAACTTCTTGCAGATTCGCACCGACACAAGTATCAGTCGCGTTTTCCTGTGCATCTACAAGGCCCTGCTGCAGTGATACATAAACTTCAGGCCACGGGAGCGGAGTCGGAGCTGCTCCGAGTGACTGCCAGAAAGCCATGTGGTTCTGGTTTTCCATTGTTCTTATCTTCAAACCTTTGAAGTCATCAATAGAGCTGATCTTCTTGTTTGAAGTGGTCTCACGGAAGGTTCCGCCCTGCAGATAGTGCAAAATGCGCATGTTCTTAGCTTTATAAGCCTGATTGATCTTTTCTGCAAAAGGACTCTTATTCAGTGCATAGTCAATAGTCTTGGCATCATACTTCGCAAACACCATTGGAAGGTCAAAAATGGCAACTTCCGGTACGAAGGACACCGTTTGGGCTGTCTGTGCTATTACAAAGTCAATATCTCCTGCAAGCATCTGAGCCTGAAGCTCCTGGTCATTACCAAGCTGACTGTTCGGGAAATAATCGATTTTCAGTTTTCCGCCGGTAATCTCTGCTACCTTTTTGGTTACCAGTTCACCGTAAAGCTGTGCTGCGGCGCCGACACCTGCATTATCAGCACCGATAAGGGTAACTGCTTCCAAAGAAGCGTATTTGTCTCCGCCTTCTGCAGGTTTCTCTGCTGCCGGTTGTTCTGCCGGCGGTGCTTGTTTAGCACACGCTGCCGGGACTAAAGCCATAACCAGTACCAATAATAAGATAAGTAACTTTTTCATTTTTTTCCCCCTTTTCTTGTTTTCATTTATATCTTGAATTCCTGTTTTACAGGAATACAAGGCTAAACCAAGGTATATATGTTATAATAAACAGCGCTATGCCAAATGCTATTATAAAGGGCATTGCTTTCATTGCCACTTTCATCGGAGGTAAACTGGACAGTGTTCCGGCAACGAAAAGGTCGAGCCCAAAGGGCGGAGTTGCTAATCCTATTGACAGACAGCAGACCATTATAACACCGAAATGTACCGGATCCACTCCCAGGGCCTGAACAGCAGGAAGCAGAATAGGTGACAGTATTACTATTGCCGGTCCTGTGTCCATTACCATTCCCAGCAGCAGGAAAACCACTACAATCCCCGTCAATACCGTTATGCTTGTTGAGAAGTTGTTCAGTATAAAGTTCTCAATCAATATTGGAGCCTTAGCTAAGGCCAATACCCGGCCAAAGGCTATTGCAAAGGCTAGTACAAAACATAACGGTGCATAGGTCTTTACAGCATTTCCTAAAAAGGGAATGATCTCCTTAATTGTAAAGGATCTATAGATTACCAGAGAGACGAACAATGAGTAAAATACCGAAATGCATGCCGCCTCTGTAGGAGTTACTATTCCTGAATATATTCCTCCCAATACGATTACAGGTGACAGCAAAGCCCAGAAGCTATCCTTCAGTAAATTGAGGAATCCTTTGGAACGCAGCTCTGTCATCTTCGCCCTGATTTTCTCTTTGTCTTCTCCCTTTCGTTTACAGTATATAACGGCATAAACCATCATACACAGTCCGATAAGGATACCCGGAAGGACTCCCCCCAGGAAGAGAGCTCCTGTTGATACTCCCGTAGCCAATGAATAAAGGACAAAAGGTATGGATGGAGGTATGATAACTCCAAGGCCGCCTGCAGTAGCAACCATGCCCGCTGACCAAGTCTTGTCATAGCCCATATCCACCAGGAATGGAATCGTCATCGATCCTACGGCTGCGGTAGTGGCAGGGCCTGATCCTGAAATAGCTCCATAAAAGAGACAAGTAAGAATAACGGCGCATGGCAATCCGCCGGTTAAATTACCTACAAAATATGCAAAGAAATTGAAGAGCCTTCGGGATATCCCGCCCTCCGCCATAAGTACTCCTCCAAGAATGAAGAGAGGTACTGCCAGGATTGGTGTCGTATCCGAACCGGAAAAGCTGTTTGCAATCAGCTGCTGGATGGAACTTCCCGGTCCGCCCAAAATAAGGGGCGTCATAGCTCCCAGCACCATACTTACAGCTATCGGAACTGCAAATACAAGTGCTGTCAGAAATACAACAAATATCCATAGTGCCATTAATCCTCACCTCCCAATAAGCCGTCATTATCATTAACATCTGTGCCAGTAGCCTGCACTTCCTGCTTCGCTTCCTTTAATGTCGCTTCCAAAGTCGTTTCAGCCTTCTTGTTGAAGTCACTGATATTTGAAATGATTTCCTGTATCATACGTAAGGCAGCTAAAGCGAAACCGATAATTGTAGCCATGTACATAATCCACATCGGCAGGTGCATAGCCGGTGAGAATTGTCCGCTGCTCTTGATTTTACCGGTATATAATATTGAATACCTGAGCAATATCACAAATAATACCAGCATTATAATGTTTACAATAATCTCTATGCTCTTTCGCAGCTTATGGGGAAGTAAATCCATAACTATTCCTACCCTCAGCATATTCCCCTTTTTGATCGTATATCCGAGAGAAAGAAATACTGTCCATATGTAGCAATATCTGCAGAATTCTTCGGGCCAGGTCATGGAATTAAAAAAGGTTCTCGCAATGATTTGCGCCATCATTACACAGGATATGGTTGCTAACAGAAACACCAGAATAGCTTCTTCAAAGTGTTTGTTCAACCATTTAAACCCATTCATGTTGTTGCCTCCTTCCTATTGTGTAAGTCTAATCCATACGTTGCTTATGCTATTTTTCTTCTTTTCCTGAAAGTATATCAAGGAGTTCCTGGCGCATTGCTTCTATAGGAGCATTTACCCCGCTCCAGAGTTCAATCTGTTCAGCACCTTGATAAAGTGACATGCCCAATCCGTTAATTATCTTACAGCCAACTTGTTCAGCTTCCGTAAGGAATCTGGTCTTTGACGGATTATAGGTTGCATCAAAACACAACTGTCCCGGGCTAAGATACTCTTTGGGAATCGGGGTTTTGTCCAGGCTTACAGGCATGCCCAATCCGGTATTGTTCATGATAACATTTGATACTGCTATACTTTTCTTCAGCAGCTCTGTGTCCTGCATATCCACCAGTTCCGCCACAGGTGCAAACTTCTCATTGATATCGTCAACCAGTTCCTTGACTCGTGATAAGGTTCTGCTTGCAATGTATATCTTCTTTGCTCCGTTATATGCAAGTACACTGCATATAGCTCTGGCGGCACCTCCTGCTCCGAGGCAGAAGAATACCGATTCAGAAATATTTATTTCAGGCGCTTCTTCCTTCAGAGATCTTAGAAAACCTATACCGTCAGTGTTATATGCCTTAAGGCGCCCATTCTTGATTACTACAGTATTGCTTGCATTCATTTTTTCACATAGGGGATCCACTTCATCAACATATTTCATGACTTCCACTTTGTTTGGCTTGGTAACCGCAAATCCGGCAAAATTCATGTGCCTGATTCCATTAATTACATCTGGTAAATGGTCATTTTCAACCTCTGTGTAAAAATACAGCATGTTGATTCCTGCTGCCCTATAGGCCGCATTCTGCATTCTGGCTGCATAGGACTGAGATAGAGGTTTTCCCAGCAGGGTTATCATTTTGGTATTAATATTAACCGGCATTTTTCTCCCCCTTTTTTATATTTATATAATATAAAAGAGCACTATACCTTTATCTATTCTATACCGTTTTCGGCGAAATATTGCTTTGCCTTGATCAGGCATTGGGCAGCATGCCCAGATGCTCCTCTCTTCTCCATCTCCCTGGAATTCGGCAATTCAATTGATATTGGATTTGCCGGCATCGCAAGAAACATACTCTTTAAATCTATTTCCCCTTCTCCCGGATAAAGCCTTCCTTCTCTTGCAACTCCTATCATGCTCGGATCATCCAATGCAGGTATAGGGCCCGGGCCGTCACACAGGTGAATAAATCCAAATTTTGAAGGTTCCACTTTGGCAATATCCTCTGCCGATACTCTTGACCTGTGAGCATGAAGAGTATCCACCATGAGGTATGCATTGGGACGTTCTACTGTATTGAGTACATCCATGGCTTCAACCAAGGTTGCAACTCCTGCAAAGGTCACGAACTCCAGATTCACACGAAGAGAGTACTTTGCAGCAAGATCGCATATTTTTGCAAATTCCCTGTAGTAATAAGCCTTGTCCTTAGTCCATATGCTTGAAAGCACATCTGTCCCTCCAAGCTCCGCTGCAGCGGAAAATGCAGACTCATAATCCTCAACCTTCAGATCTTCTCTTACTCTGGCCAGTTCGATGTCCAACAGCCTGATATTGTTTTCCGAAAGCGCATGCCTTATATCATTGAACAGCTTCTTATCCTGATCAAACCGGAAAAGAGGTTCGTTAGGGAGATGCATCGGTATCGGGCGGAGGCTGACGAAATCATATCCCGCCTCTGCAGCTATGCGAATCTGATCCACCGGACCAGTCCCGGGTATTGTTAGATAAGCAAGGGAAAATTTTCTTGACATAATTGCTCTCCTTTCAAATACACTGTTTATTTGTGTGAAGAGGAATGATTCGGAGCTTCATATTCACCCTTCTCATTCTTTATTATTTTACCGTTTACAACATTTACCTTAGGTGTGTATATGTCATTGATGTTCCAGCAGCCGGGTGTTGGTACCCCGATATTCTCCATAGGTACATCCAACAGGAAAGGCTTATTGCTGGCTAATGCTTTTTCCAATGCCGGCTTGAAGGCTTCAGCCGAATCTATACGGATTGCATCCACCCCATATGCCTTTGCAACCTCTGCCCAGTTGGGGGAGTAAGGTTTCCCATCAGGTGTGGTAAATACTGTTCCAAATTTGGTCTTATAGTTGGAATACTCCAAACCGGCAATTGTACCGAATGCGGAGTTGTTCATTACAATCCATATTACAGGAATGTCCTGTTCTACTGCTGTGGCCAGTGAGCTTGGATTGACTCCGAATCCCCCGTCTCCCACAAGTGTGATAACAACCTTGTCAGGTGCCGCAAGCTTGCCGCCCAGCAGCGCCGACGCTCCGAAGCCCATGGTTGCAAGCCCCGAGCTGTGGTGAATGGTTCCCGGAAGAGTAATGTCAAACTGCTGTGCTACGCCATTCTTATTCCAGCCTACATCGGTAAATATGATTGCATCCTCCGGTATCGTTTCCTTTACGTCCTTCAGTATACGCTGCGGTGTCATTGGGAAGCGCCCGTCTTCAGATATTGCAATATTTGACTCTCTGAATAATGTACGATTCTTTTTGATCATTTCCCTGAGCTCCGGCCTTTTTATGCCCTCCGGGCACAGCTTCTTGGCTTCTTCCAGAATCTGTGCAAGTGCTTCTTTCAAATCTGCTACAGCACCAATGCTAACCGGATAATTGCGTCCGATTTCTGTTGGATCTATGTCTATTTGAAGAAACTCTGTCTTCTTCATGTCAAAGGTCACACCCGGATACCAGCTGGAGCTGTCAGCTTCCGCAAAGCGGGTTCCAAGCCCAAGCAGAACATCCGCATTGGCTGTAAATTTATGTGTAAATTCAAGGCCCCAGAATCCGGTCTGTCCAAGCATCAGCGGATGCGTATCGGATATGCAGCCCTGCCCCATCAATGTTCGGGATACCGGGATATCCAGGAACTCTACCAGATCCTGAAGCTCTTTTGACGCTCCTGCCAGAAGTATACCGCCGCCGGCATGAATAACAGGGTTCTTGGCTTCCACCAGCTTTTGTGCTATAGCTTTTGCAGCTTTAGGCGCCAATGCAGGTTTGATAGTCTGGTGGCTGTCAAGGTAAGTACGTGCAAATAGATCCTCTTCAATCTCTTCGGAGAAAACATCCATCGGTACAGATATGAGAACCGGCCCGGGCTTTCCGCTTTCAGCCAGGCGAAAAGCTTTATCCAGTATCTCAGGCATTGCTTCAGGATCATCAACTCTCCAGGCCCTTTTAACTATGGGTTTCAGGATTTCATACTGAGAAGCGTCAGCATGCAGATTAACTTCCTGATGAGGGTGCTTTCCGAAATAATATCTTGGAACATCTCCCGCTATCAATACCATAGGTATGGAGTCAAATGATGCATTGGCCACTCCTGTTACGGTATTTGCAATGCCCGGGCCTACGTGGCACATTACTACCCCGGCCTTTTTCTTGATTCTGGCATACCCGTCTGCTGCCATTGCTGCAAGCTGTTCATTTCTAAAGGAAACATACTTCACACTGCTGCTTCTGGAAAGTGCATCCAGGAAGGCGATTACCGTGTGCCCGCAAAGTCCGAATACATACTCGACCCCGCGTCGCTCCAGGTAATTCACCATTTGTTCGGAAATCAATTTTTTCAAGGTGATACCTCCTTCTATACCCTTCCTTCTCTCTCAGGCTCGTAGAATTCGCCGAATAATTCTTCATCACTGGGCTTATCTTCAGGAATAGCTTTTGATACCCATGTAACATTCATATAATGGCGTAAATTCACGTTTTCGGATGTTGCATTGCCTCCCCAGGTTCCGCATCCGATGCTTGAGGTCATAGGCATTCCGTTGGTAAAGGAACCTGCATTGGATTTTGATTGCGGTTGTCTCACCATTATACGGCCTACACGGGCTTCAAGAGCCAGCCTGTGTATATGCTCTTTGTCATATGAGTATATACCTACACTGTGGCCTTTTCCGCCTACCTCATGAATAGCCATTATTATATCTATTGCATTCTGAAACTCGCCTTTATATTTGTGTACAGCCAGCAGAGTTGTCAGTTTTTCGCGGCACCATACATCCTCATAGCTTGTTGTGTATGATCCTGTGCCTATGGCTATGAGGAATTTGCGATCCTCCGGTATTGTAAACCCGGCCAGCTCAGCCATTCTTTGAGGTGATTGAGCTACTGAATCAGGAAGGCGATGGCAATCCTCGTCCCACATAATCTTCTTGACAGCCAGCTGCTGTTCCCCGCTCAGCAGATAGCCACCCACATTGACCAGTTCCTTTATTGCATCATCATATATGCTCTCATGTATGACGATGTTTCCGTCAGCAGAGCATCCGGATCCGAAATCCGATGTCTTTGAAAGCATTGTATTGTATGCTGCCTGGTGAAGCTCATCCTTAGCTGTCTCGTCCCAAATCATGGTTGCATTGCCGGCGCCTACGCCAAAAGCCGGAGTGCCCGAATGATATGCTCTTCTTACTACGCCCTGTCCGCCTGTGGCAATTACCAAATCACATTTCGTATTAAGTGCCTCAGACATGGCTTTGTTTATTTTAGCTTTTCCAACTCCAAGGATCTGGATCAGATCTTCCGGTGCACCTACCTGCCTCAAACCTTCACGCATAAGCTCAATTGTGCGGCCGCCTGTCTTTACCGCTCTTGGATGAGGTGAGAAAATTATGGCGTTCCGGGCTTTAAGGGCATATATGGCATTGCCTGCCGGTGTCAAGTCCGGGTTGGTAGCCGGAACAACACATGCAATAACTCCTACCGGCTTGCCATACTTGACTATTCCTTTTTCCGGTATTTCCTCAATGATACCTACGCTCTTCTGGCGCAACGCATCCCTCAGCACACCTCTGATTTTGAATTTTTTATTCTCGCGGCTTACGGGATCTCCCATCCCGCTCTCCTCTATGCTCATCTTGACCAGTTCTTTAAAGGTCTGAGTATTTGCAACTTTCCATGCTATAGCTCTTATAGTGCGGTCAACTTCTTCCTGGCTCCATTTTTCAAATATCTTCTGCGCCGCATCAGCTCTTGCAAACTTTTCCTCGATCTCATCTATCTGGTCCTGGTTAAGCTTTGAATATACTTCCTCCATTGAACTCATTCTGCTCATAATCATTCCTCCTAAACATTAGTATTCGCTCTGTACATGTTATATGCTTCCTGCTATGGAAATACAGATATCCACGCTTCACATACCGGAAGCTATTTCTCTAAGCTTTGCTGCTATCTGATTAAATCCTTTGAACGACCTGCCTTGAGTATATATGAATCAGTGTCATGGCCTACCATTTGACGTACCTTCCCGGAAAGCTGGATTAATCTGACAATATCTATTCCTGTTTCTATTCCCATCTCATCCATCATATGTACTACATCTTCAGATGATACATTCCCCGCTGCTCCGGGGACAAAAGGACAACCTCCCAGCCCTGCAATGGAGGAGTCGAATTGTGTTATTCCGGCCTGCATCGCAGCCAGTATATTTGCCATGGCCATTCCTCTTGTATTATGAAAATGAAGCCACCATTTCACCTGGGGATAGCATTCCTGCATATTGATGCACATTGAATATACTTGATCGGGAACAGCCATACCGGAAGCGTCCGACAGGGATATTTCGTCTATTCCGACATTCAGGTAGGCTTCAACTATACTCTTGACAGATTCCAGCGATATGTTTCCCTCCCAGGGAGAGCCAAAGGGCATTGAAATTGATCCGGATACCTTAATTCCGTGCTGCTCGGCAAGGGCAACACTTTCTTCAAAGCCGGCAACACTTTCCTCAGGCGTCCTGTTCAAATTTGCAAGATTATGCCCGAGGCTTGCCGACACATTAAGCTTGACCTTGCGGCACCCGCAATTAATGGCGCGTTCTACACCTTTTTTATTGGCAATCAGTGCACGCAGCTCTACTCCATCAACCTGATTCAAAGCTGAGAAAAGCTCATCGGTATCTGCCATTTGAGGTACTGCCTTCGGATTCATGAAAGAACCTAACTCAATTACCTTGAAGCCGGCAGCTATAATGCCATTGGCCAATTCCAGCTTTTCCTGAGTCTGCAAAATCTTTTTTTCATTCTGCAAGCCATCCCGGAGGCCAACTTCGCAAATAGTTATTTTTGACGGAAGATTCATGCTTCTTCCCTCCTTATAGTTATAAAAATGTTTTGTATGTTAAGAAAAGTCTATATTAATTTCTCTCAGCAGTCCAATACCTATTTTGTATAACATAATAAAATTTCTCTATGATTTATTTATGTTTTGAAATTCAATCCTTCTCCCCTCACTTGCAGATTGGTATGCGGCATATATAACCTTAATAGTTTCATAAGCCAGGTCAAAACCGGAAACCGGTTTTCTCCCATAAGCGACGCATTCGACAAAGTCCTGTAATTCATACACATACCCCCGAAGAATTTCATCACATACAAACAAGTTATTCCAGCCGGTTTTCTCCGGAAGCATCTCTGAAAATACAACGTCTTCCAAGCCCTCCTGGTCCAGGAAATATGTCCTCAAGTTATCTGCGGGAGTTATATTGCACATTAGTGTGCCGTCATTTGCATATATTTCAACATAATTCTTAGTCCCTCCCAGTACATTGTCACTGGCAATAATAATTGCTTTTGTATTGTCCGAAAACGTTAATGTAACATTTGAAAACTCTTCTACATCATAGGGTTTACTTGTTAAATGCCTTTTTTCATATTGTGTGAGATTGGAACCGGTATTGCCCATGTCAGCCGTTACACTCACCACGTTTATTTTTTCGTTTCTTGCGGCAGCTTCAACTTGCTTCAGCCATAATATTCCTGACAGCGGATGGCAGCCAACCCTGATAAATGAACCACCGCCGGTCCTATCCCATTGCCCTGCAACCGGCGATGAAGACCCTCTTAAGCTTTCTTCACCTTTCATAAAAAGAATTTTGCTCTTTTTACTTCTGATAATCTCTGCAGACTTTGTGATGGCAGGACAATACACATAATTTTCTGCATACATAAACAGCTTATCACTTGCCTCAACTACTTTTTTGACTTCTTCGATCTGTTCTATGACCTTATTATACATTTTTGATTTCGGGACCTTTATTCCTATAGGCTTTTCATCTTCTGCCTCACCGAAATAACCGGTCAAAGGCTTTTCGCAGATAACATTTTTCCCGGCTTTCAAGGCTCTCATTGCTATGTCTGCATGAGACATTGGAGGAGTAACAATATCAATTATGTCTATTTCGGGGTCATTGAGTACATTCTCAATATCTGTTGTCACATTTTCAATTCCATAAGTTTCTGCAAATTTCTCTGCTTTTTCCAGATCATAGGCATCCACTACGGCTTTTATCTTCACAGGCACTTTACTGACCTTTGCGTAACCATTGGCATGCAAAGCTCCCCCATAACCGGAACCTATTAATGCAATATTTATAGCTTTCAATTAGATCCTTCTTTCTCTATTACCAACAATTTTTTACGATTTTCTGAATATTCATTATATTACTATAATTTTATAGCATTTTCCCTTGACTGTCCAATACTCATTTTGTATAATTTAATAGAAGTTCTCTATAGGTTGCTTGTTTCTTTACAATTAGTAATTGACTTATGCATTAATGAAAATTAAGCTTCTAAGGAGGCAATACCATGACCTTGGAACAATTGAGATACTTTGTTGAAACAGCTCATACCCTGCACTATACAAAGGCAGCGGAGCAGCTGAATATATCTCAGCCCAGCCTCAGTTATGCCATTTCGCAGTTATGCAAGAGATTGGGTGTACCGCTGTTTAAAAAGGAAGGAATAAAAGTTTCATTGACAGAATACGGTGAAGCCTTTCTCCCCTATGCTGAAAGCGCCCTCAACATACTTAACCAGGGAGAAGCCCAGCTTAACAGAATGAATAAACCATACGGCGGCAACATCAATCTTGGATATATCTACAGTGTCAGCTTTGATGAGATCCCGCATTTGATAGATGATTTCTACGCCTGTCAGGGCAACAGAAATATAAATTTCAGCTTCCAGGTTAACATGACAAATCTGCTGATCAGGAAGCTGATAGAAGGTACCCTTGATGTTGTCATGGCTCCGTCTACTGAAATTGTGAACGAGTGCATCGATTTCATCCCTTTATTTGAACAGGAGCTGTTTCTGGTTGTATATAATAATCATCCTTTGGCAAGCCGTACCTCAGTCACAATAGATGATTTCAAAAATGAAAAATTTATTATGATAAAAAAAGAAACCGATCTGCATTTTCAGACCGATTCCTTATTCAAGAAATTCAATATCTTGCCAAATATCTTTTTTGAGGTGGACGAGTGCAACTCAATGGCCTCTTTTGTAGGAGCACAGCTGGGAATAGCAATTATGCCCAAAATTCCTTCTCTCGACGGCTATAAGGTAACTGCCATACCCTTTGAAGGAAGAACAGTGAGCAGGACTATAAGCCTTCTGTGGAATAATAGGGTAAAGCATACTCCTGCTCTCAAAAGCTTCCTGGACTATTGCATCTCTTCAAGATCAACCAACATAAGGAATATAAAAAAGTAATGGCGACAATTAATGCTTGTACTCTGATTCAGTTCATTTTTTCATAATCAAATTGAATTTCAATGTCTTTTCCGTCGAAATAGACAAGGTCGCCATCATCGTAATGCCAAACTGCCTGTAAAACAGCCGGCTTTCTGATGCCGTCTTTTTCCGCATACTCACTGAAGACTGCCGACCACTTAACCTTTTCACTGGTACCATCAATTGCTGCAGCCTCCCTGTCATCTGTTACAAAGGAAAGCATTTCACCTTTTTCATTAAATGTAAATATACCTCCGGAAGTGATACCATTGTGGGATATCATTGCTTTTGCATGTAAGTCGTCGATTTCTTCCCAGGAAACATAATCCTGTAAAGCTGCATTGGGAATAATAAGGCACTCTGACAAGTATGTGACAAGGCTTGATTTATCCAATGCTTCCCCTGTCTGATTAAACAAGGTGAAAAGCTTTGCCAATACGCCTTTCATTGACCCTCTTCCTGCAGTAAACGAATCCAAACCTTCAAAAGGTATTCCATACAATGAACTGTCTATATATGCGATTCTTATTGGTTCGTTTACAAAATTGTATTGTATATTATCAATTTTTATTGCAGATTTATCCTTTCCAAATGAAAAATCAACATCTTTATATATGGCCTTCATAGAGGACATCTTAGGCGTGCCAATATAGCCGCAATACCTGAAATATTTCTGAACAGGCAGCGGCAGGTCTGCAATATCTTCTTCTGTAAATATACCGCTTTCACCAGGCAGTCCGGTTAAATAACTGCCTGTAAGCCCTAAAAATTCTGCTCTGGTTTTTGAATACGAAATATTAAAAAAAACTGTAATAATTCCTATGATAGCAAGTAAAACTCCAATAATTGAAAACAATCTTTTCTTTCTCCTCTTTTTCATATACGTCCTCCACCTCGGAATCATTTTTCTTCTAAAACAACAATATTATAAAATCACACACGGGCCATTTTGGGTACAATCTCGTTTGTAAAGCATTGAACTAATCTATTCCTTTGCTCCTCACCCGTTTCTTCCTCAACAATAAGCTTTATAACAAGCCCCACGGCAGATGCAATAATCAATTGCGAAATGAGTTCGCATTTGCTGTCCTCCAAATCAATATCCTTATTAATTTCTTTTATGCATTTGCATAATGCTCCTATGACGGACTTCTCATTTGAAGCCCCTTCATACAGAAATGAAGTCTGTTTTTTAGTTTCGGGAGATTTGCTTAATTGCGCAGCCATATACTCTTCAGGCATTTTCAGTGCGGCATCTATATAATTCCTGGTCATTTTTTTTAATTGTTCTTCCGGAGAGCCGCTTGTCATATTTGCAGAAGCTATTGCCGATATTATTTTTTTATAACCCCTTTGCATCAAATGGCTTATGATTTCAT
>JAKJBT010000145.1 GCA_022706865.1 Bacillota bacterium | reverse complement strand
GATTGGAGACAACATTGAAGTAATCAATAAAGGTCAGTTGAACAAAAATATCAGGAAGACGGGAATTGATATGTTTGACCTCATATCATCAAGGATTAATGATTTTATATACAAGGTGAGAGCACTCATCGCTTCCTTCGGAGCCGTATCAAAAAAGGTAATGAAAGATGCCCGTGAGGTGGAGAAGCAAGCGGAGGCAATCAAGTATTCCTCCAGTGAGATAGCAACTACAATACAAAGTGTTGCTGAGTCGGTAAGCAAGCAGGCTTCATATACCAATAACATGATGGAAATGGTGCAGAACTTCGCAAAAGATGCTGAGGATATAAATGCAAATGCAAATACAAGTTTTAATGTTGCGAAGGAAACAAAAGATATAATAGAGGACAGCTTCAGTAAGTTCGAAGACATAAGAACTAAAATACAAGAATCCAAGGAATACAACAAAAAGGTGCTTCAGGCTCTGGACAGCCTGGATGAAAAGCTCCGGGCAATAGATACAATAACTGAAGCTGTTGAAGGTATTGCATCCCAGACGCAGCTGCTGGCGCTGAATGCTGCAATAGAGGCAGCCAGGGCAGGAGAAGCAGGCAGGGGATTTGCGGTAGTAGCAGGCGAAGTAGGGAAGCTTGCGGACGACTCTTCTCAGTCAGCAAAAGAAATCAAGCAGCTGATAGACGGAATAACCGGTCAGATAAGCGAGTTGTCGGTCAATATAAAGGATGAGGCAGATGCCATAGATAAGAACCTGGTATACGCAACGGATGCATTGAGTAAGTCAAATATTATAAATGATACACTTGTAAGCAACATGCAGGCGGCAGAAAAAATAACAACACTTACAAAAACACAGCTTACAAGTATTGGCAGCATCGAAAAGCAAATTGAATTGATTAATGATTTGACGCAGCAGAATGCGGCAGTATCGGAAGAAATAGGAGCATCAACCCAGGAACAGCTGGCTACCATTGAGACAGTCCATGGAAATATTCTGCAGTTAAAAGAAAGACTGGAGGAATCCGATTCGATTATATCAAACTTTATGAAGGGCTTCCAGCTTAATGATTCAATAAAGGAGAAAATTAGAAAAACTCAGGAACTGGTAAGGGAAATGACCGGCAAGGGAGATTTGCTTGGTTCTGATAAGAGTTCCGTTGAAAAATATATGAAAGAGCAGCAAAGCAGATTTGAATACATTGAGTTTATGGCATTAATCAACTCCAGCGGATATTATGAGTTAGCGACTCAGGATGTCGATGAAAGTCTTAAGGATTGCAGTGCAAAGCCTTACTTCATTAGGGCATTCCAAGGAGAAGAATATTTATCGGAGGAGTATATATCGGTTGTTACCAATAATTATAATATAACAGTGTCAATGCCTGTTCGTCAGAATGGGACAATCAGGGGAGTATTAATGGCAGATATAAATATAAATGAGAACTGATTAATACAAGCAATTTGATAAATTACGGAAGTCCGGTAACAGGCAGCCTGTTCCGGACTTTATTTCATGTTGAATTTCATTTTTCCGGGTTTCACTTTTCCGTGCAGTTTAATAGATTGAAGTAGGGGGTAAATAAAACCTTACTTCATTTTACCGGGAGGGGAAGAAGTGAAGCCCTACAAGACAAATCCTGTGATAATAGAAAGGATTTGGGGAGGAAGGAGATTATGCAGTTACAATAAGAATGTGGGGGGAAAAGTGGCAGGGGAGAGTTGGGAGACAGTATCACCGGAAGGAGAAATTCCTGTGCTGATAAAGCTGATAGATGCCAGGGAAACCTTATCGGTACAAGTGCATCCGGATGATGAATATGCAATAAGGGTTGAAAATGCCCGGAATGGCAAGAGTGAAGCCTGGATAGTATTGGAGTGTGAGGAAGATTCCTTTATTATATATGGATTCAACAGGATGGTTCAAAAGGAAGAGCTTAGGGAGCTGCTGGAAACGGGGCTTATTTCCGGAGTACTTAACTATGTAAATGTGAAAAAAGGAGATTGTATATTTGTGCCCGCAGGCACGGTGCACAGCATCGGAAGCGGTATATTGGCATATGAAGTACAGCAGCCTTCAGACCTGACATACAGGATTTATGATTGGAACAGAACAGATTCCTGCGGAAAAGGAAGAGAGCTGCATATAGACAAGGCACTGGATGCAATCAATTACTCTTCGGGATTACCCTGTGTATTTAATGTTTATGATTCATTAGAAGATGGTATTTTTAATATAATTGAATGTGAATATTTTGCATTATGCTTTAGAGTTATCAATAAGGAGGAATACCACTTTTACGAGCCGGGCAAATTCAGGGCAATTACCGCAGTATCGGGCGATTTGCTGCTCCAATACGAAGATTTTCAATTGCCGGTGAAAAAGGGGGATACCTGTATAATACCGGAGGAATACGACAGGGAAGTCAGGATTGAGGGGCTGGGGGCTGCGGAATATATCATGGCTGCCGGTAGTAATTAAGATGTAACATAAATTTTGGTGAATTTATGATATAATATTCTCACAATAGTATGGAAACGATGTTTAATTGAAAGGGGTGGCAATATGACAGCGGGTATCAGATTGGATAACAATGAAGTAAAGCAGACTAAACAGATAATAAGTTTTTTTAAGAAGGGCGTAAAGATCAGATACAATAAGAAGCTTACGGGGAAGGTCAGGCTATATATCAGTGAAAAGAATTCAGTGAAGAGCATTAGTGATATATTGTCACTTTATGAAAACAGATTGAATTAATAAAGAAGCATATGCAGCCATGTACTGAACTGCTCCCCTTATAGTAGACAGTTAAAATAATAAACTGTTTACTGTAAGGAGGAG
>JAKJBT010000144.1 GCA_022706865.1 Bacillota bacterium | reverse complement strand
TGACGCTTCCTTTGCGTCTTTACTAGAGTACTCAGTGCCAAAGAAATCTCCGCTCGACTTGCATGTGTTAGGCACGCCGCCAGCGTTCGTCCTGAGCCAGGATCAAACTCTTAAGTTAATATATCATCCGCTTTCGCGAATTCTAACTTTTTCATTTGCCCTAACTCAAAAGAATTCTTGGTTTCATTCATTTTACACTGTTTAGTTTTCAAGGTACAAATCCTTGATGGAAGATCTTGCGATTCTTCTCATATCCTGCCGGCGAATCAGCCGCCGACCTTTACTATGTTATCACACCACTTTTCTATTGTCAATACTGATTTTGCTGGTTTTTCGTGGTAATTCGCGTCTTCCTGTCCCGGCTGTATTCTCTGCTTCATTCTGCATTCCTGAAGAAGGAATTATAGTGTATCACATTATCTGATAAATTTCAACATGCAATTTCTTCAAATTTATCAGATAATGTACCTTAATTTTGTCCTTTCGATTAAGCTTTGCCTCAATCTTATTATTTCACACTTTCCTAAATATATATCCCCTTATAAATCAGAAGATACAATTTCATCATACTTTTCTTTTATCTTTTTTAGGTCTTCCCAAAAAAGTCTTTTTTTGCTTTCATCTCTGAATAAAGCTGCAGGATGAAAGGTTGCCGTTATATGATATCCCTTTCTTTCAAGCCACTGTCCTCTAATTGATGTAATTCTTGCTTCTTTATCAATAATGTGTTTTGCGGAAGTAGCTCCCAGGCACACTATTATTCGAGGCTTCACTATTGCAACCTGCCTGCGAAGATAAGGAAGGCATGCCTCGGCCTCGTCATCTGAAGGGGTCCGGTTATTTTCCGGCCTGCATTTACAGATATTGCATATATAAAAATTTTTATCCCTATAGAAATCCAAAGCATTCAGAGCTTTGTCCAAAAGCTGTCCTGCCTTTCCCACAAAGGGTCTTCCCAGCCTATCCTCATCCGCTCCCGGAGCTTCTCCTACAAACATAATTCTTGAGTTTGGATTCCCTTCACCCGGAACAGTATTTGTCCTACTCAGGTGCAGCCGGCATCTTGTACATCCGGCAATTACCCTTGAGAGTTCATCCATCGTATGCATAGTCATACTCCTCTTAATATGTATATTCTTATGGTAATTATAATATACTATATATTTTGTGCCAAACATTTTACATTTTTATTGATAAATCCTTTTCACGGCATATATTATTTTTCAATAAAAATACAACTGGTTTTTTGAGTATAAAAATAGACTATTTATTCAATAGTCTATTTCAGTATTAGTCTATCCTTTAGTCTATATTTCTTATCCCTGTGAGTAATCTCCAGTTCGTTACCCTCAAGCAGCTCATAAGAGACCTCACTGCTGCTTATTGTCAGCTTTATCAGTCTTCCCCTGTAGGTTATTTTGAAGCTGTACGACTTCCAGTCCGGATGAATATAAGGTTTGAAGCTCAATATATCATCATATACCCTCATTCCTGCAAACCCGTTCACTATGCACATCCAGCTGCCTGCCATATTGGCCGTATGAACTCCATGATGGGTGTTGCCCTGGTAATCGTCTAAATCCATTCTTGCTGTTTTTATGAAATAGTCATAAGCCTCTTCATGATAGCCTATGTCATTGGCCACTATGCTGAATATGCATGCTGACAGGGAAGAATCATGAGTAGTGACCTGTTCGTAGTATTCATAATCCCTCCTTTTCTGCTCCAGGCTGAACTTATGCCCAAGCAGGAAAAGCGCCAGCACTACATCCGCCTGTTTGCACACCTGATGCCTATATATGACCAGAGGATGATAATGCAATAGTAAAGGATAGTTCTCCTTTGGTACATTCTCAAAATCCCATACCTTTTTATCCAGAAATGTATCATCCTGCATATGTATTCCATGCTTCTCACTATATGGCAGATACATATTGTCGGCCGCAAGCTTCCATAGCTCTGTCTCTTCCGGTTCAAGACCTATCTCTGCAGCAAGCTTGTCATACTCCGGTCTGTGGTATTCCCTCATCCATACAGCTGTATTATGAGCATATTCAAGATTATCCTTTGCCATAATATTGGTGTAGAAATTGTTGTTGACAATTGCAGTATATTCATCAGGCCCTGTAACGCAGTTTATGCAGAACTTGCCATTCTTATCGGCGTTAAAATAACCCAGGTCTGCCCACAGCCTGGCTGTTTCAAAGAGTATTTCCGCCCCAAAGCTAAGCAGAAACCCTTCATCCTGCGTTGCTTCCATGTAGTTCTTTATTGCATGGGCAATTGCAGCATTAATATGGTACTGTGCAGTTCCTGCCGGAAAATATCCTGAGCACTCCTCCCCGTTTATTGTCCTCCATGGAAAGAGAGCTCCCTTCTTATGAGACATTTCCCTTGCCCTTTCTCTTGCCTTATCCAGAGTACCATATCTGTATTCAAGCAGCTTCCTGCTTATATCAGGATTACTATATAAAAAGGCGGGTATGATATACATCTCTGTATCCCAGAAATAGTGGCCTTCATAACCTTCTCCGGTAAGTCCTTTGGCACAGATATTTGTCTTTCCGTCTCTGCCTACCGATTGGAGAAGGTGGAAAAGGTTGAATCTTATTGCCTGCTGTAAAGCCACGTCACCTATAATTTCAATATCAGACCTATACCAGTAATCCGACAGGAATTCATACTGTTCTCTCGCCAATTCGTCAAATCCCGTCTCCAATGCACTTTCCAGCACCTTAAGAGCGTAGCTCATCAGGCTGCTGCAGCTTTCTTCAGAAGCTTCATATACTATAAACTTGGTATATTCAATAGCTTTTCCCTTTTGTCCGGCTATAGTGTATTCATATCCAACCCTGTC
>JAKJBT010000045.1 GCA_022706865.1 Bacillota bacterium | reverse complement strand
CCAAGCAAGAGCTTGTATAGTATAGCAGGGCACACTTTTAGGGACACGGGGACGTTTAATCTGTCCCGCTGAAAGCAGGACAGATTAAACGTCCCCGCGTCCCTGGTCCCCATGTCCCTCAGATGCGCCGCATTCTTCTTATATTGTGCATCAAGCCCATTTTTGTTCTTCCAAATGCCGCTTCCGCATACATTTATATAGAGGTGTATGCTATGGGTAAAAGGAGTTACAAATTAAGGGAGAAGCTGTCCAATACTTTTGAGCTCCCCAAGGATATTGTCCTGGATGTTTCCAAAATTATCATCATCGGAACGGGGCAGATAACGGTGGAAAACCATAAAGGTATAATCGAATACAGCGAAGAGCTTATAAGAATCAACACCGGCAGCGGTATAACAGCACTTCACGGTAAAAACCTTGCGATAAAGACAATATTTCAGGAGGAAATTACGATAACGGGAGAAATAACGAATATCGAGTTCTAGGTATCATTGAAGATGCTGGGGGTATAAGGGACATGTTTATCATACGAATATGGAATTATTTGAGGGGATATGCTATTATTATTGTTAAAGGATTGAAGATTGAAAGATTTATTAATCTTGCAGTAGTCAATAATATTTACATATGGGATATCGAGAAGCTTGACTATACAACGGTCAAGGCAAAAATAGGACTGGAGAATTTCAGAAGGCTCCGGGACATTGTGCGAAAAACGGACAGTTCAGTCAGCATATTGAACAAGAGGGGTTTTCCTTTTATCCTAAGGAATATAAGAAGAAGAAAGCTATTCTATTCCAGCCTGTTTCTGCTGTTTGTTTTTATTTACATAATGTCCTCCTTTGTCTGGATGATAGAAATAGTTGGAACCAAGAATGTCGATAATGAGAATATATTGAGATGCCTTTATAACGAAGGGCTTAAGGAAGGAAGCTGGAAAGGAAGGCTGGACAGGAGGCATATTGAGAACCAGGTACTCATAAAAATGCCGGAGCTGTCATGGATCGGGATACAAATAAAAGGTACCAAGGCAGTGGTAGAGGTTGTTGAGAAAAGTGAGGGGCCCCCATTAATCAGCCGTACTGATGCCTGTGACATTATTGCGGCAAAAGACGGAGTGATTACAAAGCTGTTGGTGCTTTCCGGCGATCCCCTGGTTAAGGATGGGGATTCTGTAAGAAAGGGACAGAAGCTTGTCACAGGAACAATATTGAGAGAAAATCTGGAGCCCAGGCAAATACATTCTATTGCTCAGGTAAGTGCAAGGACATGGTATGAGGATGCGGAGGAAATACCCCTTCAGCAAATAGGGTATAGACCTTCGGGAAAGGTTGCACGGCAGTACAAATTGAAGCTGCTGGACAAAGAATTCTCCGGGAAGAGAAGTGTGGATTTCAAGGATTTTAACGAATATGTGGAAGAGAGGCGCCTGATAAGCTTCGGGGATTATGTATTCCCAATAAAGCTTATTGAATACAGATTTGAAGAATTAGTACCTGAACTAAAGACAATTACGGTTGATGAAGCCAAGGAGAGATGTGCAGAAAGGCTAAATGCAAGGATAAAGCTCCGGATACCGGAAGATGCCGTAATTCTGAAAAAGGATATAGACTATTACACAGATAAAAAGTCTGTCAAGGCAAAGATAAGTGTTGAGGTACTTGAGGATATCGGTGTAAAACAAAAAATTTACTAGCAGGGACACCATGCATGATGTCCGAAGCACATAAGGAGGAGAACAATTGCAGGAGCAATTTACTGAGGCTAGTATACAAATTGATAATATGGAAAGAATAATGAATCTTTTTGGGAACTTTGACCAGAATCTTAAAGTCATAGAAGATGAATTCGATATTGACATAATTGTCAGAGAAGGCGAAATAAAGATTGTGGGGCAAGAAAATGCCGTTGCAATGGCAGAAAGAACCCTGAATATTCTTATGGAAATGCAGCAGAACGGTGAAGCTGTTACAAGCCATTCGGTAAGCTATACTATTGAACTTGTAAAAGAGGGAAGGGAAAACAGGCGCGAGGAGCTTGACAGCGTTATAATCACGAACGCCAGGGGGAAAGCAATAAAGAGCAAGACGATAGGACAGAAAAGGTATATAGATGCAATACGCAGTAATGAAGTCGTATTCGGAATAGGCCCTGCAGGGACAGGGAAGACTTATCTTGCCATGGCAATGGCTGTAAAGGCCTTCAAAAGCCATGAGGTAAGCAGGATAATCCTTACAAGGCCTGCAGTGGAAGCGGGAGAAAAGCTGGGTTTTTTGCCCGGAGACCTGCAGAACAAGGTAGATCCGTATCTAAGGCCATTATATGATGCTTTGCATGACATAATGGGCGCGGAGACCTATCAAAAGCATATAGAGAGAGGGGTAATTGAGGTGGCACCCCTTGCATATATGAGAGGCCGAACTCTTGATGACTCATATATCATACTTGATGAAGCGCAGAATACATCCCCTGAACAGATGAAAATGTTCCTGACCAGATTAGGCTTTGGTTCCAAGGCCATTATTACCGGGGACATTACACAGATTGACCTGCCCAAAGGAAAATACTCCGGGCTGAAGCAAGTCATGGAGATATTGAGAGGTATTAAGGGCATAGGATTTGTATATTTTAGTGAAAAGGATGTTGTCAGGCATAAGCTGGTGAAGGATATCATAAAAGCATATGAAAAGCATGAAGAAGAAATAGGAGAGAGCGAATGATTAAGTTTTCGGTTTCGGATTTAAAAAGGCTGGCAAGAAACAGCACTACAATCAGAGTATTACTGATTGCAGGCCTTTTTATTGCGCTGTTTTTCCTGTTCGTTCTGAATACTGCGCCGCAGAAATATCTTCTACAGGTAGGTGATATATCTGATAAAGACATATATGCTCCATCAGATATTGTGGACAAGTCCGCCACAGAGCTTAGAAGAAAACAAGCGGAGGATAGTGTCCAACCGGTTTATAACTTGGATTTGACTGTTCAGATCGATATAGAAAAGAAAATAAGCGACTTTTTTGCACTTCTGGATTCAGTCAGGAGTAATGCGGAGCTTAATAAGGTGCAGAAGCTCAACCTTCTTGAGCAGAATTCCAACATAAGCCTTGGAAATAGCTTGTATAGTACGCTGCTTGATGCTTCGGAAGCAGATCTCGCATCTTTGGAAGACAATATCAAATATATAAACATCCAGATGCTTAGCGGGAGGATTACCGAACAGCAGCTAAATGACAAGAGAAGTGATATAAGGGAATTCTTTATGAATCTTCCAAAGAAAAGCAAGCTTAATGAAATAGGCGCGGATATTGCAGTAATGGTTCTGAAACCGAATATGTACTACGATGAGCAGACAACATTGGCAAGAAGACAGAGTGAGCGGGAAAAGGTGGAGGATGTAGTCATTCGCAAGGGCACTCTGATAGTCAACAAAGGGCAGGAAGTATCATCACAACAGATTCAACTGCTGAATGCCTATGGGCTTCTGGCCGAAAGTGATAATGACAGATTTGACATTCAATTCTATATAGGCTATGGAGTAATAATAGGCATTTGCCTTATCATAATGGGATTGTACCTGAGAAGCCTTGACAAAAAGCTGTGGGACAGCAATTCCACTTTACTTCTTATCAGCTTGATAGCCATTATGACACTGACTATGACCATGGTACTCAAAAATATTTCCGAATATCTCATAGTGTTGCCTGCAGGGGCAATGCTTGTTTCAATATTGGTAAGCCCAAGAATAGCCATAATGACGAATATAATGATGTCAATACTTGCAGGTTTTCTTGGAGGCTTTGATCTGCCTGTAGTGGTCATGATGCTTCTGACAGGTATACTTGGCGCGGGAATGGTATCAAGAACACATCACAGAAGTACCTTTATCCTGGCAGGATTGGCTGTAAGCCTGGTCAGCTTTCTGATTATATTCAGTGAAGGCATTCTGAGCCGGGAAGATATATACAGGATACTTTACAACGGGTTGTACGGTGTTATAGGAGGTACTCTGTCAGCAGTACTTACCATTGGTACGCTGCCGTTTTTTGAAACGGTATTTGATATTATTACCCCCTTAAAGCTTCTGGAATTGTCAAATCCGAATCAACCGATGCTGAGGAGGCTGCTTATCGAAGCCCCCGGTACCTACTACCATTCAATATTGGTTGGAAACCTGGCAGAAGCAGCGGCGGAAGACATAGGCGCCAATCCGCTTTTGTGCAGAGTAGGGGCATACTATCATGACATCGGAAAACTCAAAAGGCCTTATTTCTTCAAGGAAAACCAGATTACCAGGGATAACCCCCATGATAAAATTACTCCCAATCTAAGTGCCCTGGTCATTACTTCCCATGTAAAGGACGGAGTGGAGATTGCCGGAAAGAACAAGCTTCCCTCCACAGTAATACGGATTATTGAGGAGCATCATGGAAATACTCTGGTAGCATATTTCTATCATAAGGCAATAAGTGCGGAAGGGGCTGAAGCAGTGGATGAGAGTAAGTTCAGATATCCATACAGAAAGCCACAGACGGCAGAAGCCGCAATAGTTATGCTGGCAGATTCGGTTGAGGCCTATATCAGGTCATTATCCGAGCCCACCCAGGATCAGGTTGAGCAGGGAGTGAGAAAAATAATTAAGGATAAGCTCAATGATGCACAACTGGACAACTGTGACCTTACACTAAAGGATCTGGAGATGATAGGGCAGGCTTTCGTGAAGGTGCTGGCAGGAATATTCCATGAAAGAATAGAATATCCGGAAACTATTAAAGATATACAATAGGAGGTTATTAAATGTCGGTATTAATAGATAACAGACAGGAAGCAGTAAAAGTTGATGAGGCTTTGGAAGCTTTTGTCGTACAAGTAGTTGAAGAGGTTCTTGCCTATGAGCGGTGCGAAGAAGAATTCGAGGTCAGTATCTCATTCGTGTGCAATGAAGAGATGAGAAGCCTGAACAAAGAATACAGGAATATTGACAAGGAAACGGATGTATTATCCTTTCCGCTAGTGGAGTTCATTGAAGAAGAGCTTAATGCAGAGGATGAAAATGCCGAATATATAGAAGAGGAAATTGCATTGGGCGATATAGTCATATCAATGGAAAAAGCAGTGGAGCAGTCAGAGGAGTACGGACACAGCTTTAAGCGGGAACTGGCTTTTCTGCTGGTACATGGGATGCTGCACCTTCTGGGCTATGACCATGATGAAGAAGCCTCAGAGGGAGAAATTTTCGATAAGCAGGAAGAAATACTGAAAAATATTAAGATTGATTAGCAATCTTGTGATTCTATTTAATGAAAGAGGGTCTCAAATGAAAAATAATAGATGTAAATTTATGCTGATGATTTTGTGCATTATCGCAATATTATTTTCAGGATGCGGTAAAGACGCTGAGCCTGTATCAAGTGTTGAACCTGAGGTCACACCAGAACCGGTTGTCGAACCGACTCCGCCCCCGGCTCCCGAACCGCCCAAGGGGTCACCTTGCCCTTTGACGGGGGAACTGGTAACATATGAGGCTGATTTGAAGCTCAGGCCTATAGCTGTGATGATTGATAATGAATATAACGCAAGACCCCAATCAGGGCTTTCAGAAGCGGAGATAGTATATGAAATCCCTGTTGAGGGCAATATTACGAGATATATGGCAATTTTTCACCACACTCACGCAGATAAAATCGGTCCGGTGAGAAGCGCGAGACCTTATTTCATAGATAAAGCCCTTGAATTCAATGCAGTATACGTGCATTGCGGCGGGAGCCCCCAGGCACTTCAGGATCTGGTCACACTAAAAGTAAATACTCTCAACGATTTGAAAGGATCCCCATGCTTCTGGAGATCAAAGGACAGAAAGATGCCCCATAATCTGTATACAAGCACCAAGCTTATGAGAGAAGTAATGGAAAGCAATAGATTCAATAACAAAACGGCACCCGAGTATTTCAAGTTTAACGAAGAATTTATTGAACCGGATGGAAAGAATACCCGCTCAATCATATTCAATTACAGCAAGAATTATGTTGTCGGGTATGAATACAGTGAAAAGGACAAATTATATTATAGGACGATAAACGGAACAAGGCTCAAAGACAAGGAATCAGGAAAGGACATAGCAGCAGCTAATATAATTGTCGAAAAAACCACCAGAAAGGTTCTCGACGATGTAGGGCGGTTGGAGATAAAGAATATCGGCAAGGGCAGAGGATATTACCTTAGCGGAGGAAAGCTGATAGAAATCGAATGGAGCAAGGACAGCAGGAGCGCAAAAGAGGTATACAAGGACCTTAAGGGCAACGAAGTGCTTATGAATAAGGGAGTTACATGGGTGCAGATAGTTCCGGATTATGTGAAGGTTGAAATCAGGGAGTGAAATAAATGAATTATGATATTCTGATTGAAAAAGCACAGGAAGCCATGGAAAATGCTTATGTGAAATATTCGAATTTCAAAGTCGGGGCGGCGCTGCTGACCAAAAGCGGCAAGATATATACCGGCTGCAATATCGAGAACTCATCCTTTGGTGCAACCATATGTGCGGAAAGGGTTGCATTTACAAAGGCAATATCCGAAGGAGAGAGGGAGTTTGAAGCCATTGCGGTTGCCAGCAGCTTGAAGGGCTTCACATATCCTTGCGGAATTTGCAGGCAGTTCATGTCCGAATGGGGTTTGGACATAAAACTCATTACAAAGAGCGGAGACAAAGTAAGGATTCATACCATCGGGGAGCTGTTGCCCGAGGCTTTTATAGAATTTTAGCGCATTAGCAGGATGATGCGAAATGAGGCATGGGGACGTTTCTCCTGTCTCGCGATGCATTCTTCATATAAGGAGTAGTAGTATTATGGATACAAAATTTAAATCAGGATTTGTAACAATCATTGGAAGGCCGAATGTAGGCAAATCAACCCTTATAAACAGACTGCTGGGTGAGCGGGTCTCCATCATTTCCAGCAAACCCCAGACTACAAGGAACTCCATCCGCTGCATTTATACTACAAGTGAGTACCAGATAGTTTTTATCGATACTCCCGGCATACATAAGCCAAAGCATATGTTGGGGGAGTATATGGTGAGATCGGCAACCGAGTCCTTGAAAGGCGTGGATGTAGTTGTAGTCATGTTTGACTGTTCCACAGAAATAGGCCCGGGAGACATGCATGCCGCAGAGGTGGCGGAAAAGGTCAACTCCCCGGTCATACTTGTGCTGAACAAAATAGACAAGATACCAAAATCCAGGCTGGAACAGATTGCCGCCTCATTAATAATGCATGAGGATTATTTTGACAGCATAATACCTGTTTCGGCAAGCACCGGGGAGAATCTGGATGAGCTTCTGAAGGAAATTGTGAAGCATCTGCCGGAAGGGCCCAAGTATTTTCCGGAGGACATATATACAGATATGCCTGAGAAGTTCATCGTATCAGAAATTATCAGGGAGAAGGTCCTTGAGCTTACATCAGAGGAAGTGCCTCATGGCACTGCCGTGAAAATTACCTCAATGAAAGAAAGGGAAAATAAGGATCTCATGGATATTGAGGCTACAATATACTGTGAGAAGGAGTCACACAAGGCGATAATAATAGGCAAGCAAGGCAGGATGCTGAAAGAGATAGGCATCAGGTCCAGAATTGACATAGAGAACCTTCTGCATTGCAAGATCAATCTTCAGCTTTGGGTCAAGGTGAGAAGCAATTGGCGTGACAGCAGAAGCGCACTTAAGAACTTCGGGTATAATTGGGAGTGATTCAATGCCGATATCCAAGACGGAAGGTATAGTCCTGAGGTATACCAACCTGGGAGAAGCCGATAAGATACTTACGATACTTACGAGAAACAACGGAAAAATCAAAGCAATTGCCAAAGGCTGCAGAAAACCTAAAAGCAGCCTTCTTTCATCGTCTGAGGTTTTTGTTTTCAGTGAATTCGTATTATATAAGGGTACGAGCTTTTATCACATTTCCCAGGCAGTTACTAGAGAAACCTTTTATAACATAAGGAAGGATTTGCTGAGGCTTTCTTATGCCACATATTTTGCCGAGCTTGCAGAAGCTGTTTCCGATGAGGGTATTCCCAGTGAAAGACTGTTCCTGCTGCTTGCAAAGACACTATACTATCTTTCTGCCGAAAGTATACCAATAGGGATTCTGAGTGTCGGCTACCAGCTCAAGCTTATGGATATCAGCGGGTACAGGCCAAATATTGCCAGGTGCGCCATATGCAGAAAGAGCAGTGAGGATTATACAAGATTCAGTGTTGATTTGGGCGGAGTAATATGCAGTAACTGCAGCACCGATGAAAATCAAAAAAATGCCGGAGAAGTTTTCAAGATAAGCCAAGGTACGGCTGAAGCTATTAATTTTTTGTTGAACATTGAAATTTCTAGACTAAATACTAAGAAAATTGATAATACTATTTTTAATGAAATTGAAAGAATAACAAGATCCTTCATCCAAAGCCACCTGGAAAAAAGGTTTAAGTCCCTTGATTTTTTAGATTCCATGAAGGATTTGAATGCCCAGAAGTAAATTTATTAATGTACTGAAAGGAGTAAGTTCCATGGATATAAGTCTGGAAAAGGTTGACATCATCAGGGATAGAACAGGAGTGACCTATAAGGAAGCCAAGGAAGCACTGGAAGCCGCAAACGGCAATGTAGTGGATGCCTTGATAAATATTGAAGAGGCGGGAGATAAAAGGTGGACGGAGACTATCTCGGTAAAAGGCAGCGAGGCTGTTGAAAAGCTGAAGGGAATAGTTAAATCGGGTAACGTGAACAGAATAAGAGTAAAGAAAGATGACTATGTAATACTTGACATCCCAGTCACTGCAGGAGCAATAAGCGCAGTGATGATACCGCAGCTTACGGCAATAGGAACTGCAGTTGCGCTGCTTTCAAAATGCGTAATAGAAGTAGAAAGGCCCAACAAGCAGACGATTAATGTATCGGAGGCAATAACAAATACAGCAGATAATTTGGCAGACAAAATCAAAAATGCCGCAGATGATTTCAAAAATATGACATCTCAGGCAGCAGGACATAATTCTACGATGGCAGATGCCGCAGATGCTTTCGGAGCTGTCAATGGCAATAACGACAATACATTTAAGCAATAGTATATTGACAAAATATTTATGATTTGCTAAATTAGTGTTAATGCCAGAATGTGTTGAAGAAGAGGAGTAATCAGGAAGTGCATTATCAGAGAACCGGAGGTGCTTCATAAAAAAGCACATGGTGTGAGCCGGCAATGCATGTGATTACGGGCGCTTTGGAGCATAAGCTTAAAAAAGAGGGCTTGGAAGATTTCCAAGTCAAAAAGGGTGGAACCGCGGAAGCAGACCTTTCGTCCCTTACTTCAAGGGATGAAGGGTTTTTCTATTGTATTTTCTATTCTATTATGGAGGGATGAAAAATGACATTTCAAGAAATAATCCTGTCGCTTCAAAAATACTGGGCTGAACAGCACTGTATCATTGCACAGCCTTATGATGTGGAAAAGGGAGCCGGCACAATGAGCCCTTATACCTTCCTTAAGGCTTTGGGGCCGGAGCCTTGGAGAGTGGCTTATGTAGAGCCTTCAAGAAGACCTGCGGATGCAAGGTACGGAGAGAATCCCAACAGACTGTATCAGCATCATCAGTTTCAGGTAATATTGAAGCCATCTCCCGACAATGTGCAGGATTTGTACCTGGGAAGCCTGAAAGCATTGGGGATTGACCCCGTCAAGCATGATATAAGGTTTGTGGAGGATAACTGGGAGGCTCCGACTCTTGGGGCCTGGGGACTCGGATGGGAGGTCTGGCTGGATGGAATGGAGATAACCCAGTACACATACTTCCAGCAGGTAGGCAGCATAGACTGTCAGCTGGAATCTGCGGAACTGACCTATGGCCTGGAAAGAATAGCGATGTATATTCAGAATATAAATAATGTATTCGATATTGAATGGGTTTCGGGGATAAACTATGGAGATGTGTTCAAGACAGCGGAATTCGAGCATTCAAAGTATAGCTTCGAGGAAGCCGATACCAAACTGCTTTTTACACTTTTTGACGAATATGAGGCAGAGGCAAAACGGCTGTTGGATAAGGGCATTATACTTCCCGCATATGACTACGTACTGAAATGCTCACATACCTTTAACATTCTTGATGCAAGAAAGGCTATAAGCGTTACGGAAAGGACCGGTTTTATCGGAAGGGTAAGAAATCTGGCAAGGCTTGTAGCTCAAGGTTATCTGAAGCAGAGAGAGGAATTGGGATATCCTCTGCTCAAAAAGGCTGTATTCGGAGGTGAAGAAAATGAGTAAGGATTTGTTATATGAAATAGGCACTGAGGAGATTCCTGCAAATTATATGCCTTCAACCCTAAAGCAGGTCAGGAGTATTTCCGAGGCAATGCTTAAAAATTACAGGATAGCCTTTGAGGAGATAAAGGCCTACGGCACTCCCAGGAGAATAGTGCTTTTTGTCAAAGGCATTGCGGAACAGCAGGAGAATCTGGAGGAATTGGTGAAGGGGCCGTCAAAGAGAGCAGCCTACGATGAAAACGGAAATCCGACCAAAGCACTGCTGGGCTTTTTAAAGGGTCAGAAGGCAGAGCTTGGCGATGTTTTTATACAGGAGCTTGCCGGTGTGGAATATGTATACTACAAGAAGCAGGAAAAGGGACAGCCTGTGAAAGAAGTACTGAAAACCATACTCCCCGATATACTTACTTCAATATCTTTTCCAAAGTCAATGAAATGGGGCAATAAGTCCTTCAGATTCGCAAGGCCTGTCAGATGGCTGGTGCCAATTCTGGGGGATGAGCTGATAGAGTTTGACAAGGACGGAATACAGTGCAGCCGGTATACTAAAGGACACAGGGTGTTATCTAAAGGCAGCATTGAGATAAATAACACTTCAGAGTATTTTGATAAGCTGAGGGCAGGTTTTGTCATTGCGGACCAAGAGGAAAGGCGCACAATAATACGCAGGCAGTGCGAGGAGCTGGCCAGGGAAAAAGGCGGAGAAGTGCTTATGGATGAAGAGCTGCTGGAGGAGATTGTATATCTTGTAGAGTATCCTACCGCTCTTATAGGCGGTTTTGATGCCGAATACCTTAAGCTTCCCAAGGAAGCAGTCATTACTCCCATGAAGGAGCATCAGAGATATTTTCCGGTTGCAGACAGTAATAAGAATCTTATGAATTACTTCATAACTGTGAGGAATGGGGACAGCCGCTTCCTTGAAACGGTGCAGGAAGGCAACGAGAAGGTTCTTAAAGCGAGGCTGGCTGATGCGGACTTCTTCTATAGGGAGGACAGGAAGGAATCCTTGGATAACTGCGCGGAGAAGCTGAAAAATGTAGTATTCCAGGAAACCTTGGGGACAATATATGACAAGACGCAGAGGATTGCCGCCATAGCAGAGCATCTGGCTGCGATTTTGGGTATAAGCGCCGGTGCGAAAAAGAACCTGCTGAGGGCTGCACATTTATGCAAAGCTGATTTGGTCACCAATATGGTTAAAGAATTTGATGAGCTTCAGGGGATAATGGGCAGAGAGTATGCATTGCTGCAAGGAGAGGACAGGGAAGTGGCGGATGCCATATTTGAGCATTATCTTCCGAGGTTTGCAGGGGATAATACTCCCGCAACACTTAATGGTTCAATTCTGAGCATATCGGACAAAATGGATACCATATGCGGGTGCTTTGCCATAGGGATTCAACCAACAGGCTCTCAAGATCCATATGCCTTAAGAAGGCAGGCAATAGGGGTTACATCTATAATACTTGACAGTAACATTCATCTTGGTTTGACACATTTAATCGATAATTCCCTTAAGCCTTTTGAAGCAAAAGGTATATTGAAGGGTGATGAAAAGTCAGTAAAGAGGGACATACTGGAATTCTTCAGGCAAAGATTCAAAAATGTCATGATAGACAAGGGCTTTGAGTATGACATTATTGATGCTGTGATAAACGCTGAGTTTGACGATATTAATGATGCATATCTGAAGATTCGGGAGCTTTCAAAATGGAAGTACAGGGATGAGTTTATGAACATACTGGGCTCCTTCAATCGAGTATCCAACCTGGCATCGAAAGCCATGAGTCCGGAAATCAACGCAGAGCTGTTCACAGAGAAAGCTGAGCTGGAGCTGTTACGGGCCTTTGATGAAGTAAATGCCGAATTCGAAGGCTATGTGGACAACAGGGAGTATGGAAAGGCTCTGGAGCTTATGATTACACTTAAAAAACCTGTAGACGACTTCTTTGACAATATTATGGTAATGGTTGAGGATGAGGATATCAGGAACAACAGGCTGGGGCTTTTAAAGAGCATAGCAGACATGATGAACAGAATGGCGGATTTGGGCTCCATAGTAGTGAATAAATGATGATTTTTGTTGTGATTGTTAATGCATTATGATAGTATTTAATGAGAATAAAGTAAGAACTTGGGTTGTGTCAATTGAAGCACTTACACAGCCCCGGACAGAATTACCCTGAATATTTCTGTTAGGCAGGTGGTTGCAATAGAATTTACAAGCAGACAGAAACAGATAATTGAATTGGTAAAGAAATATCAACCAATCACAAGCGAGCAGCTGGCAGCAAAGCTGAATATGACAAGGGCGGCATTGAGGCCTGATCTTACAATACTGACAATGTCCGACATGCTTGAGGCCAGGCCGAAGGTTGGCTATTTTTACTCCGGTAAGATGATAAACGATATCGGTCATGATTTCATTAAAAGCATTAAGGTTGCTGAAATTAAGACAAGTGCTGTAGTCATGGATGAATCAGCAACAGTATATGATTCTATTGTCATGCTTTTTTTAAGAGATGCCGGTACTATATATGTGCAGAGTAAAGGAGCACTTTCCGGCGTAGTATCGAGAAAGGATTTCATAAAGATTGCAATCGGTAACAATGATATACACAACATGCCGGTTGGAATGATTATGACAAGGATGCCAAATATAGTTTATGTATTCGACAATGACAGCGCATATGATGCAGTAGTCAAGCTTATCACTCATGAAATAGACAGCATACCGGTAGTAGAACCGTTTAAAGACAGTGATGGCAAAGAACAATTAAAAATAACAGGCAAGGTATCCAAAACCAATGTGACTAAACTGCTGTATGATTTATATAAGCAATAGGTTAGGGGGATATTATGAATAAAAACAGGGCAGTAATATTTGTGATATCAGATTCAATAGGTGAGACTGCGGAACAAGTGGCAAAAGCCACATCCGCCCAGTATCCCGAATGCGAAATCAGGATCAGATGGATACCGTATGTCACCGAGATAGAGAGCATACAGGAGGTTATCAGCGAGGCCAAAGACCTGGACAGCATAATAATGTTCACCCTTGT
>JAKJBT010000143.1 GCA_022706865.1 Bacillota bacterium | reverse complement strand
GGTCAACAGAAGTAGAATTGTCTGGACATGGAATAGATTTTACAGGTAGAATGTAATAAATAGGATGTTTATACAGGCCCATAGGATAAAATGTAAGTGAGGTGTTTTATATTGAGTAAGGCCGATATTATATTTATTGAGATGTGTAAAGACATTTTAAAAAACGGTGTTTCATCAGAAGGGCAAAATGTGAGGGCTAAGTGGGAGGACGGCAGTCCGGCCCATACGATTAAAAGGTTTTGCGTAATCAATAGGTATGATCTTGCAGAAGAGTTTCCGATCCTTACATTAAGGCCAACAAACCTTAAAGCCGCAATTGACGAATTGCTTTGGATATGGCAGAAAAAGTCCAACAATATCAAACATCTTAAGAGTCATATTTGGGATAGTTGGGCAGATGAGAGCGGGTCCATCGGAAAGGCATATGGATATCAGCTGGGTATAAAGCATAAATATCCCGAAGGGGAATTTGACCAGGTTGACCGGGTATTATACGATTTAAAGCATAATCCTTACAGCAGAAGGATTATGACTAATATATACAATCATAGCGATTTGCATGAAATGCACTTATACCCCTGTGCATACAGCATGACTTTTAATGTTACGGGCAGGAAGCTTAACGGAATACTTAACCAGAGGTCACAGGATGTTCTGGTTGCTAACAATTGGAATGTAGCACAATATTCAATTCTCATGCATATGCTGGCACAAGTAAGTGATCTTGAGGTCGGGGAGTTCGTACATGTTATTTCGGATGCCCATATATATGACAGGCACATACCATTAGTGGAGGAGCTTATTCAAAGAAGCCCGTATCCGGCGCCGAAGCTGTTGATAAACAAAGAGGTAAGAGACTTCTATGATTTCAAGGTTGAAGATTTTGAATTGGAGGGGTACCAAAGCGGCCAACAGATCAAAGGTATTCCTGTTGCTGTGTAATAAGGAGAGATGGCATGAAGGCAATTGTAGCTGTAGACATGAATTGGGGAATAGGGTATAAGGGCAGCTTATTGGTGAGGATTCCTGAGGACATGAGGTTCTTTAAAGAGATGACTTTGGGGAAAGTTGTGATTATGGGAAGAGAAACCTTTGAATCATTACCGGGCAGGGAGCCCCTTAAAGACAGAAAAAACATTATATTAAGCAGGAAGGAAGGCTACGGGGACGGCAGAATTACTATATGTCATTCAGTAGATGATATTTTTGACATACTGGAGGGACATCAGAGTGAGGATGTATTTGTAATTGGAGGAGAATCAGTATATAAACAGCTTCTGCCCTATTGTACCGAGGCCTATGTAACAAAAATAGAGCACAAGTATGAAGCAGATAAGTATTTCACGGATTTAGACAGCGAAGAGGAGTGGGAATTGGCATCGGTAAGTGATTTGCATACATACAAGGATATCAATTTTAGATTTACAAAATATAAGAATATTAAATTTTTATAAAAAAACTACAGATAATAAGCATATGAATACCGGAACTATACTTGAAGCAAAACTAACTATAAAGGATGAGAATTATGGCATTTAATAAGAATTTTTCAAAACCTTCAAAGCCGGGAAGACCGGGGAAATTACAAAAGAAAGACGGCAGATTCGCAAAGGATGAAGGCAGGTATTCCAAGGGTTCTGCCAAAGGCAAGAAGACAGAGAAGCCTTTTGAAAAGGGAAGGCCTTTTGAAAAGGCTGCACCTTTTGAGGCAGGTAAACCGAAGAATATGTTTAAAGCTGACTTCCGGCAGGAAGAAGATGATGACGAGAATATCAATCTGATTGAAGGAAGAAATCCCGTACTTGAGGCTTTAAAATCCGGCAGAGAAATCGACAAGATATTTGTACAGAAGGGCGTCGGAGAAGGTTCCATAAGGCAGATAATAGCTATTGCCAGAGAGAAGAAGATACTTATAAAGGAAGTGGACAAAGCCAAGCTGGACGGCCTTTCAAGGACAAGGAACCATCAGGGAGTGATAGCTTCGGCAGCTTTGTACAAGTATTATGAAGTGGATGATATCCTGCAGGCTGCTAGGGAAAAGGGAGAAGATCCCTTTATCGTAATACTTGATGAGATAACCGACAACAATAACCTTGGCTCAGTGCTTCGAACAGCTGAAGCGGCGGGAGTTCACGGCATAATCATACCAAAAAGGAGAGCTGTCGGACTTACGCCTGCTGTGGCAAAGATTTCCGCGGGAGCAATTGAATATGTGCCTGTTGCAAAAGTAACCAACCTGAACTATACAATAGAGTATCTGAAAAAGGAAGGCTTATGGATTGCAGGGGCTGAAATGGGAGGAGAAACATACTACAGCAAGGACATGACCGGACCTATAGCATTGGTAATAGGCAGCGAAGGTGAAGGACTAGGGCGTCTTATTAAGGAAAACTGCGATTATCTTGTCAGCATCCCGATGAAAGGAAAGATCTCATCGCTTAATGCAGCCGTTTCTGCCGCGATTTTACTGTTTGAGATTCAAAAACAGCGGGCAAACCGCTAAAACTTGACTAAAACTGCAGGTATATGTATAATAATAGTGTGGTTTTCTATGTCTGATACATGGGGGCGATAGATTGGAAGTAAATGCAGAAGAAAAATTCGTTGAAAGCTACGACAGCATGCTTGATGAAGAAATTGTGCTTAGTGCCAGGGATGGGAATGCCACATCTCTTGAGTATATTATAAACAAGTACAAGAACTTTGTCAGGGCGAAAGCCAGATCCTACTTCCTGATAGGTGCCGACAAGGAGGACATAGTACAGGAAGGCATGATAGGATTGTATAAAGCTATAAGAGATTTTAGAAATGATAAATTGTCTTCCTTCAGAGCCTTTGCAGAGCTTTGCATTACCAGGCAGATAATAACGGCTATAAAGACTGCCACAAGGCAGAAGCATATTCCGC
>JAKJBT010000044.1 GCA_022706865.1 Bacillota bacterium | reverse complement strand
ATAAACAGGCACAATTGGACTTTGAGAAAAGCATGGAGGAATACATTGAGGAGTCTGAACCCAGTTCTACAGCGCAAATAATCGAGGAAAAGGCGGAGAGCGGAAGTGAAGATGCTGTAGAAACTCCAGATGCGACAGAAGTGTCAAACAGCAGCTCAGTAAAGATAACCGAAAACAAAAAGGATACCAAAGAGGCAGCCAGCAAAGCCAAACCTATTTCTGCAATAAAAATGGAAGAACCGGCGATGGAGACAATGGTGGTTCCTGTATTCGGGACTATGTATACGGAGTTTTCGGAGGATATGCTTGTTTACTCAAAAACACTTGATCAGTGGAGTACACATACAGGAATCGATATAAAAGCTGAAGAGGGAAGCCCTGTAAGAGCAGCGATGGATGGTGTGGTGGATCTGGTTGTAAATGACCCGCAGCTTGGGTTGACAATTGTACTGGATCACGGCGGTGAAGTATACACTAAATACAGCAACCTTTCTACCCTTGATTTGGTAAGCATAAACCAGAGTGTCAAAAAAGGCGATGTGATCAGCGGTGTAGGGAAAACCGCCTTATATGAAATTGCTGATGATCCCCATCTGCACTTTGAAGTGATCAAGCAAGGCAAGAGCGTTGATCCAAAGAAGTACCTGCCCAAACAAGCACTAAAGAAATAGTGCAGCCGGGCACCAAAAAGCATTAATTAATGAACGATACGTGTGGTTCTAATTACCAAAAAAACAGCATATTAATGTAAAAAGACACCAATAAGGGGGTAGTAGTAATTGAAGGATTATATCGAAGAAAGAGCATTGGAAATTGCGAAATATATAATAAGCAGCAAGACAACGGTCAGGGATGCAGCCAAAATATTCGGGGTAAGTAAAAGCACAGTACATAAAGATGTCACAGAAAGACTTCCGAGAATAAATCCCAGTGTAGCACTTCAAGTTAAGGAGATAATGGACCAGAACAAAGCAGAAAGACATATAAGAGGCGGAAGGGCAACAAAGATGAAATATCAGTCCATTAGTTTGTAGTGATGAAGGTTCAGGCTCCGGCAAGTATTGATGTGCTGATGCTGCTGCATTGCGCATTATATTTGCCGGAGCTTGTTATTTGAGGTTATTTATCTTATAATTGCAGTAGACAAGCCATCGGGCAGGGTTTTGCAAGTGTGCAGAAACCTCCGTTAAAAATCTTGTTATAATAATGTACTTTGTGAAGGAATTTTGTTTTTTATATAGAAATATAAAAAGATTGATAATCACAAGCGAAATATTATGGAGGTATTAAAATGTGGGGAGGACAAGACATAGGCATCGACCTGGGAACAGCCAGCGTGTTGGTATACATTAAAGGAAAGGGCATAGTTCTGAGAGAGCCATCGGTTGTTGCTATAGACAGGAATACAAACAAAATATTGGCTGTAGGTGAAGAGGCAAGGCTTATGCTTGGCAGGACACCCGGTAATATTGTTGCAATCAGGCCGCTCAGGGAGGGCGTTATTTCAGATTATGACATAACTGAGAAAATGCTCAGGTATTTCATAGACAAGGCTATCGGAAGGAGAAGGTTAATAAAACCAAGGATAGTTGTCTGTGTGCCCAGCGATGTTACTGAGGTTGAAAAGAGAGCGGTTATTGATGCTGCCAATAATGCAGGGGCAAGAACCACCAGACTTATTGAAGAGCCAATCGCATCTGCTATAGGAGCAGGTTTGGATATATCCAAAGCCAGCGGCAATATGGTATTGGATATCGGCGGAGGGACAACAGACATAGCGGTTATATCCCTGGGAGGAATTGTTGTATCAACCTCCATCAAGATCGCAGGGGACAAATTTGACGAAGCTATTGTAAGGTATATGAGAAAGAAGCACAATATTATGATCGGTGAGAGAACTGCCGAAGAGCTGAAGATAAACGCCGGTACCGCATTCCCGAGGGAAGAGCAGCTTAAGGTTGAAGTCAGGGGCAGAAACCTTATTTCGGGACTTCCAAAGACCATAGAAGTTACTTCTGATGAAATGCTTGAAGCGCTTTCCGAGCCGGTTTCCGCTATTGCCGACGCAGTACATTCGGTGTTGGAAAGGACGCCGCCGGAGCTTTCTGCCGATATAAGCGACAGAGGTATAGTTATGGCAGGGGGAGGTTCCCTGTTAAACGGCCTTGACAAGCTGATAAGCAAGAGAACCGGCATACCCGTATATGTGGCGGAAGACGCAATATCCTGCGTAGCTATTGGAACGGGGCAGGCTTTGGAGCATATAGATATGCTTCAGAATGCAGACATAAATGCAAACAGAAAAATAATCACACTGAATTATTAAAAGGACAGTATGAGACATGGGGATGATGAGACATGGGGACGTTTCCCATGTCTTTTTTTTTTGCCCTAAAGTTCGCCAGTTATTATTCCGATAACTGTCATGTAGAGAATAACATATAGTGTAGGTGATAGTGTGATCAGAGGACTTTATATTTCAGCATCCTCAGCAATTACAGAAGCAAAAAGAGTGGATGTAATAGCCAATAATATTGCAAATGTAAATACTACAGGATATAAGAAGGATGTCATGGTGACTCAGAACTTTTCCGAGGTTCTGATTTCCAGAATAAATGACAGGATTGACAAGGGCTTGAGGGGTTCAAGGCCTTTTAAACCGTTGGGAACTATAAGCTACGGAATACACAGCAGTGAAATAATGGTTGATTTTAAACAGGGGCAGCTGAACTCTACCGGAAACAGCTTTGATTTGGCTTTAAGGGGGAAAGGGTTTTTCTGCATTGATACCCCTGAGGGTGAAAGATATACAAGAAACGGCAGCTTCGCAAAGGATGCAGAAGGCTGGCTGGTAACCGGGGAAGGCTGGAGAGTCCTCGGTGAAGACGGATACATAAGGATAGAAGGCAATTATATGACGGTAAATGAAAAGGGCGAGGTTTTTTCCGATGTACAGTTGGTTGGCAAGCTCAAGCTTGTGGATTTTGAAGATTATGAGGCGCTGCGCAAGGAAGGAAACGGCCTTATCAGAATCGCGGAAGAAATTGACGCGGAACCGGTAATAACGGCGGGAACAATACAGCAGGGTTTTCTTGAGGGTTCCAATGTCAATTCCGTAAAAGAAATGGTGGAAATGCTCACTATGATTAGAACCTATGAGGCTAATCAAAGGGTGATAAAGATACATGATGAACTGATTGGAAAAGCTGTAAATGAAATTGCGAGGGTTTAGGAGGTAATAAACTATGATGAGAGCTCTTTGGACGGCCAGCACGGGAATGATGGCCCAACAGCTTAATGTTGATACCATATCCAACAACATGGCTAATGTTAATTCAGTTTCATATAAAAAGTCCAGAGTGGAATTCAAGGACCTGCTTTATGAAACATTGGAAAGAGGAATAGTAAGGGACGGACAGGGCAGGCCTGTCAATCTGCAGGTGGGGCACGGAGTTATGCCCGCTGCTTCAGTTAAATTCTTCACTACGGGAAACCTGGCTTCCACTGAAAATCCGTACGATCTGGCAATTGACGGTTTGGGGTTTTTTAAGGTGCTGGGGCCTGAAGGACAGGAGTACTATACCAAGGATGGGGCTTTCAAGATATCGCCGGATGGAGAGAACTACAACCTGGTAACCTCAGAAGGCTATTATGTTCAGGGAGAGAACGGCAATATAGAATTGGGTTCGGATATCAAGGACATAACAATAGACGCAAGAGGATTGATAACTGTGAAAAGAGAGGATGGCACCATTGAAGAGCTGGGAAGCCTTTCAATATCAACCTTTGTAAATCCCGCAGGGCTTGAGAGCGTAGGGAAGAACCTGTATATTGTAACAGAAGCCAGCGGAGAAGCATTCGACACCCAGAACGACGGCAGCGGAGGAAATATCCTGCAGGGTTATCTGGAGTACTCAAATGTGCAGATTGTTGAAGAAATGGTAAATCTCATACAAGCCCAGAGGGCGTATGAAATGAATTCAAAGTCCATACAGACAGCGGACGAGATGCTGCAGATGGCAAATAACCTTAGGAGATAATTATGATTAATCCTATTAATAATAATGGAATAATGGATTATAATAATGCTAAAAGCAAAGCTCAGGATACAAAGCAGGGAGGGTTTGAAAAAGCCCTTGAAAAAGCAATGGAGGAAAAGGACGAGAAGAAGCTTAAGCAAGCTTGCAGCGACCTGGAGGCTATATTTGTCAGCATGGTCTTCAAGCAAATGCGGAATACGGTGCAAAAAACCGGCTTGATTGACGGCGGTATGGCAGAGGAAATGTATGAGGAAATGCTGTATGACAAATATGCGGAGGAAGCTTCCAAGGGCAAAGGAATAGGACTTGCGGATCTGCTTTATCAGCAGCTGTCAAAAAGCCTGAAGCCGGAAAGAGAGAGGAAAGATGTTGAATAATACGGATATTCAAGGAATTTTACCGCACAGGTATCCATTTTTGCTTGTAGACAAAATAACCGAAATAGAATATGGGAAAAAAGCAGTAGGCATTAAAAATGTTACTGTTAATGAGCCTTTTTTTCAGGGACACTTCCCGGGGCTTCCGATAATGCCGGGAGTGCTGATAGTGGAAGCTATGGCACAGGTAGGAGCAGTAGCAATACTGGGTATGGAGGAGCATAAAAACAAGCTGGCGGTTTTTACAGGGATTGACGGAATGAGATTCAGGCGCCAGGTTGTCCCCGGAGATACATTAAGGATGGAAGTGGAAATGCTTAATTTTAAAAGAGGTATAGGCAAGGCAAAGGCCCAGGCTTATGTGGGCGATGAACTTGCAGCTTCCGGGGAACTCATGTTTGCGATAGTCAGCAAATAAAACGGTGATGCGTTCACCGTTTTTTTATTTGGACAGGTAGGGACTCCATATATGGCGTCCCTGCTACCGGAAGGCAGCATATATTCCTTTTGTTATTGTCTCCGACATTTTCATTACCAGTCCCAGTCTTACATTGCTTATTTTGATGTAGTTCTCATATTCATAGTCACCTGAATCCACAGCTTCATCGACTACTCCTATTATAGAAAAGTCTCCCACATGGGAGAGCCTTTTTCCAACACCTTTTCCGGGCTGGATGCTGCCTTCCTTGACATGGACATATCCAACACTTTTACTGGCACCCAGGCAAGCATCTATGGCGATGATTTTATGATCTTTATAGGAGATTTTTATATGAGACATGACCTTCCTGAGATTAACCGCATGGATAGGATTATCCAAGGTTCCCAGGATTGGGACCGGAAGGCTCAGCTTGCTAAGCAGCGTACCGGTCAGCGGCCCGAGAGAATCTCCTATGAACCTGTCAGTGCCTATACAAAGAATTAAACATTTATTTAAATTATTTGATTTCAAAAAATCAGAGATTTTCAAATGCGCCCGGTCATCTGTATGATGCACACAAATTCCGTCTTTTATGCTGTATTTCTCAATCAAAATATGACCTCCAAACATCTGTTTTTTTGCTTTTCATTGAGACCTTGTTATAAATATATTGGAAGTTCAGGTTAATTATTCATATCATAATATATGAGATGAATGAGTTGCATAAGATGCAGGCTATGATGCCCCATATTCCGGTATGATTTGTATATTGATTTTTTAAAATGCTGACATTATAATTATGAATAATAAGTATCATTACACAGCATATTACAAGATGAGAGATGTAATCTTGAATTTTAGCTGTTTTCGGTCAAATTTGATAATTGATTGATATTCTTATTTTTTATATAATAGAGAAGTCGCGTCGGGGTGTAGCGCAGATGGTAGCGCACGTGGTTTGGGACCATGGGGCCGCAGGTTCAAGTCCTGTCACCCCGACCATGTGTAAAATATGGCCCGTTGGTCAAGCGGTCAAGACATCGCCCTTTCACGGCGGTAACGGGGGTTCGATTCCCCCACGGGTCACCAAATCATGCTGGTGTAGCTCAATCGGCAGAGCAGCTGATTTGTAATCAGCAGGTTGCGGGTTCGAGTCCCATCACCAGCTCCATAATGGGGAAATTCCCGAGCGGCCAAAGGGGGCAGACTGTAAATCTGTTGTCGCAGACTTCGGTGGTTCGAATCCACCTTTCCCCACCATTTTTAAAGCAATAGTCCGAAAGGGCTTTTTTCTTTTTTTGCAGGACACGGGGACGTTTCTCCTGTCTCATCGTCAACAGGACACGGGGACGTTTAATTTGTCTCCTCACAAACAACCTCCTAAAAAATGGTTGCAATACGAACATATGTTTGGTATAATTAGGAAAGAAGACAGGGGGACGTTTAATCTGTCTCATCATGATTAGTTTGGGAGGGTTTGGTATGGCAAGACAGGCCAGGAAAAGAAGTGCGACAGGTGTCTATCATGTCATGTTAAGGGGAATTGATAAGAGAAACATTTTTCTGCATGACGATGACAAGATGATTTTTATGAAAAAACTTCTTAAAGCAAAAGAAAATGCAAATTTTGACCTATACGGATATTGTTTGATGGATAATCATATACATCTTCTGATACGCGAAAGTGAAGAAATAGGAGTTAGCGTCAAGCGCGTAACCGTAGGTTATGCATCGTGGCACAATAATAGATATGGAAGAGTGGGGCATCTGTTTCAAAACAGATATTTGAGCGAACCGGTTGAATCTGAAGGTTATTTGGTCCATGTACTGAGGTACATACATCAGAATCCCTTGAAAGCTAATATGGTGAAAAAACCTGAAGATTATCCGTGGAGCAGCTATAATGATTATATTTCCGCATATCAAGGAGATGTCATAAATATTGACGCTGATATGATTATGGCATATTTCAAAGAGCAGAAAGACTTTGAGGAATTCACAAATACACAAAATAATGATATATTTGTAGACTTTGAACCGGAAGATAAATTTACAGATGAGGCGTTGGGAGATATAATTAAGAAAAAAATAGGATCTGGTTTCTTGCACGAGAAATCAATAGGAGATCGAAACAGACTGATTAAGGATATATATTATAGTACAGGCGTAAGTATCAGACAGTTAGGACGTGTATTTGGAGTAAGTAAAAATATTATAGCGAAAGCTGTAAAATAGGACAAGAGAAACGTCCCCATGTACCTATAGAAAGGACTATAATATGGAATTCATACCTGCAAAAACGATTATCTCCGGTTACACGGGAAATAACCCGTGGTTCGGAAATAATTACAACATGAATATATACAAGGGCTGCTGCCATGGATGCATATATTGCGACAGCCGCAGCGAATGCTACAGGATAGATGAATTTGACAAGGTCAGGGCAAAGGAAAATGCTCTTGCCATAATTGCCCGAGAGCTAAAGTCAAAACGCAGGACCGGAGTAATAGGGATGGGTGCCATGAGTGACCCATACAATCCCTTTGAAGAGCAATACCGTCTTACAAGAGGCGCATTGGAGCTTATCAATACCCATAGATTCGGCGTTTCCATTGCTACCAAAAGCGATTTGGTTACAAGGGATATTGATCTGTTAAGTTCTATTAAGAAGCATTCTCCGGTACTCGTTAAGCTTACGGTCACAACTGCTGATGATGCGCTTTGCAGTAAGATTGAGCCCTATGCTCCCGTGTCTTCCAGGAGACTTGAGGCTGTCAGGGAGCTTTCGCTGAACGGCATTTTCACGGGTATATTGCTTATGCCGGTACTTCCGTTCCTGGAGGATAATGAGGATAATATAGGCAATATTATAGATCTTGCATATGAGAAGGGAGCAAAATTCATATATCCGGCCTTTGGAGTCACCCTGCGGCAGAATCAACGGGAATGGTTCTATAGCAAAATTGATGAGAATTTTCCCTCTATCAGGCAAAAATATGTCAAACAATACGGGAATTCATATAAATGCGAATCTCCAAGAGCAAAGGAGCTGTGGAAGTTTTTCAGGAGCCGCTGTGACAGTCTTGGTATTCTGTATAAAATGGGGGATATAATTAATGAATATAAGCAAAACTATTTATGTGAGCAGATTTCTATGTTTTAGTCCAGGGCGGGACAAGAGAAACGTCCCCGTGTCTCCCCGTGCTCGCTATTGACAGTTGAATTTTGCTATGATAGTATAATGCTGTTAACTTTATAACTAAAGACTCATCAAGAGAGGTGGAGGGAAGGGTCCTATGAAACCCGGCAACCGGCAGATGTACGGTGCCAATTCCTGCAGGATTGTCATTATCAGTCCTGAAAGATGAGGGAGTAAATACGAAATTTCATGCTCCTTCGTCAGAAGGAGTTTTTATTTATGCCAATTAAAAATAAGTGCTGAAGGAGGTACATTATGTTAAAAAAATTATTTACATCCGAATCTGTTACTGAAGGACATCCTGATAAAATATGCGATCAGATATCCGATGCGGTGCTGGATGCGATACTTGAACAGGATCCCATGGGAAGAGTGGCCTGTGAGGTATCGGTCACAACAGGCCTTGTTCTGGTAATGGGGGAGATATCTACCGAATGTTATGTTGATATTCCCAAGATAGTCAGAAAAACCATTGAGGATATAGGTTATACAAGGGCAAAATACGGCTTTGACTGCGACACCTGCGGGGTTATCACCTCAATAGATGAGCAATCCTCAGACATCGCTCTCGGTGTTGATAAGGCTCTTGAAGCAAAAAAGGGAGAGATGACAGAGCAGGATATAGCTGCTACCGGAGCAGGAGACCAGGGTATGATGTTCGGTTTTGCCTGCGATGAGACACCTGAGCTGATGCCGATGCCTATTTCCCTTGCCCACAAGCTTGCTTTGAGGCTCTCACAGGTCAGAAAGGATGGTATCCTTGATTACCTGAGGCCTGACGGGAAAACCCAGGTTACTGTGGAATATGACGACGGAAGGCCAGTAAGGGTAGATACAATAGTTATTTCCACACAGCATAGCCCGGAAGTAGACCATGACACTATTGAGAGGGACATTATCGACAATGTTATAAAACCCGTTATCCCGGAGGGTATGATAGACAAGGATACAAAGTTCTATATAAATCCCACAGGAAGGTTTGTAATAGGAGGGCCTCAGGGTGATTCAGGCCTTACAGGAAGAAAGATCATTGTTGATACCTATGGAGGATACGCAAGACACGGAGGAGGAGCTTTCTCGGGAAAAGACCCGACCAAGGTTGACAGATCGGCTTCCTATGCCGCAAGGTATGTGGCAAAGAATGTGGTTGCTGCAGGCCTCGCTTCCAAATGTGAGGTACAGGTGGCTTATGCAATAGGCATGGCAAAACCGGTGTCGGTAATGGCAGAAACCTTCGGAACCGGCAAGCTGCCTGATGATGAGATAGCAAAAATAATAATGAAGGTATTTGACCTCAGGCCGGCAGCCATAATAAAGGATCTGAATCTCAGAAGGCCGATATACAGGCAGCTGGCAGCGTACGGGCATATGGGAAGAACAGATATAGATGTGCCATGGGAGAGGACCGACAAAGTGGAAGAGTTGAAAAGGTTGGCGGGAATACAATAATAAAATAGACATTATAAAGGCAAACAAATATAACAGGAGCCTGTCTTCTGAATGAAGGCAGGCTCTGTGTATCTTAAAATAGTGTCACCGAGCTTATCAGTTCCACGAAGCGCCGCAGTACTGACGATATCTCGGCTCTGGTGGCTGTTCCCTGCGGATCGAACAGGTTGCCGTCCTTGCCGCTGAGAATTCCTGCCATCTGCATAGCCTTTACGGCATCATTGGCATAGGTGCTTATTTTTTCGCTGTCTGCAAAGGTAATTTCCTCATGTACCTTTGGCAGTTCAAAGCCGGCAACTTTGGCGTAGTTCTGCATGATAACAGCCAGCTGCTCGCGGGTAACGGGTTGATCCGGGGCAAATGTTCCATTTCCGGTGCCGTTTACTATACCGCTTTTTCTTGCCCATTCAATGTAGCCCATGTAAAAAGCATCGTTTTTCACATCATTGAAACTGCTTTGCCTGTAACTGCTCACATCTGCGTCTGCCAGCCTTCCCAATACGGTGACGAACATTCCTCTTGTCATATTCATGTCAGGGCTGAAGGTGGCCTCAGAGGTACCCTTGAACAATCTGCGGCTTGCCACGAACTCAATGTCTTCCTTTGCCCAGTGGCCTGCAATGTCTGCAAATGAAGGCGCTTCTTCCCTGTAGCCCACGCCGTAAGCGGAGAAGTGGTTTGTTCTAAAGCGCAGTACCTTTTCCGTACTGTCATAGACAGAGTCGGTGAGCCAGTGTACCTTTCCGTTTTCATCTATATATACAGCACAGATATTCTCGGCCTTCTCATTTTCACCGAGGGTGTATGGAATAGCCACCCATACGCTTCCGCCTCCAAAGCTCTGTATCTGTCTGTCGCTGCCGTAGTTTACCTTCAGGTCGAATACCGGGCGGCTGCCGATGGCTTTTTTTGCATCTCCGGTCAGTTCACTTTTGTTCCTGCGGGAAGCTGTAACATTTACATCTGAATTTGCCTGCCTTTTGATTTCTTCAACTGTTGGCAAGTCCATGCTGATTCTGATGTTTGGATCATCCACTACTACGATGGTGTTTACTATTCTCTTGGCAATGATGAAATCCTGCACTGCCTTCGGCAGATTGATCTTTACATTTGAGACCGTCTTACCGCCAGTTACCACATGGAGTATCACAGTGATTCCATTTTGCTCATTGCCCTTTTTCTGTGCATCCTTCATTGCCTTATTAAAGACTTCTGTCATATATTGGCCGGTGATATTCACAAAAGCATTTCCGTTTTCGTCTGTCTTAACATTTACCTTGATTTCCCCCTGTGTCGGAGAATCTGGATTGTCCGGGGAAGGAGGAGTTATGGTGATTATTATGTTGTTATCTGCCGGACTGCCGTTATCTTTCGAGTCTCTGCTTCTGTCGGAGTCTCTGTCATCATCTGAGGAACCTCTGCCGCTGCCACCAATGTAACTGAAGGTTGCGTATATGGTGCTATTGTCAGTTACATTACTAAAGGTATAGCTTGTAATTCTTCCCTGGCTTATGTTATCCACCTTCACATCATCAATGGAATAATTGGTGTCCGGTGTGATGGTGAAGGTTTGGCTTGCACCATGACTTACCGTCACACTGCCGCCGGGGGAGATACTGCCTCCTGTGCCTGACGTTGCGGTTATAGTGTAAGTGGCTGTGTGAGTCAGGCTTTGGTCTATACTAGTCACTGAGCTTCCGGATACGCTGATATTATCAATGACTGCATCAAAATAACCGCTCTTGCTGACATTGATGGTATAATTTCCGTTGGGGACGGGCTGTGTAGTGTATGTGCCGTCTGACGCTGTAGCAACAGGATCTCCGAAATCGGCACCGCCATCCCGGACTTGAACGGTTGCACCCTCAATTGGGTTGCCTGCGATGTCGGTGATGGTGCCGGAAATGGTGTTACCTAGAAAGAGCTTCACATATGGCTTTTCCCATGTGGCTGCATCGGGTGAAGCCACTACCTCGGCATCAGACTGGCTATCTCCCGCCATAACGTTATGGGTTGTATTGGTGACGGTCCCTTCGGTATAGGTGTTGTATCTAATAGCGCCATTTACACCGATGGCGGTCACGGTAGCATTGCCGCTAACTGTCAGATCTAGAGGTCGGTCGTGATCCTTAGCAATACCGTAACCCTCGCATGTTCTGGTACCTGCTGTTGTGGCGATGCCCGTTACATCACCGCCGGAGATTATTATTTTACCGTCGTTGCTGGAAATGCCCACCTTTTGACCGGTAGAGGTAATCGTGCCGCTCTCAATGATGATGTCGTCAAACACATAGATGCCGCCGTATGTACCGAGGGCTTCCAATGAGCCTGTGCCCTTAAAGGTGATATCGCCACCGCTGATGGTACAAAAGGCGTTATAATCACCGGGAGAAGTGCTTGTGACTCTATTTTCTCCATTCAAGACGACAATTAGATCCTCCTGATCGGTATAAATGGCATCTCCATCACCATAAGTGATAGTCACATCAGTCAGAGTAAGGATGTTATTTTCGGGGTCGTATGTAACGGTTCCCTCAATACCATAGCCGGTGATGCCGTTCTTATTGTCACTGGTTACCCGTACACCGGCAACCCAGATATCATAGGTAACAATATCTTCCCAAATAGCATAAACGGTTGTAATGTCCCGCATAATTTCTACTTCCTCCCCGGAGCCATATACTGCATCCGCCACTGTCTGCGAGTCAGTATCCGCTTCCTCCGCCATTGCAGCAATGGGAAGAATGGTAAATACCATGCTCAGTACAAGAATAATGCTGAGTAGTTTTCTGCTCATATTATAGTTCCTCCTTAAATGTCCGGTAACATTTCTCTCTTTACTTTAAAATTATGTTGAGTAATAATTCTTTACATTTCATACTTGGCAGTTTGCTCCACCAGATATTCCTTTTGACGGAAGCCCAGTATTCCGGCAATCAGGGAGACCGGGAACGTCCGGATTTCACGGTTCAGCTTTGTCACGCTGTCGTTGTATATCAGACGGCTGATGCGCACCATATTTTCAAAGGTTTCTACAGCGCTCATTGATTTGATATAGTTCTGGTCTGCTTTTAATTCGGGGTATTGTTCAGTTATCATGGCAATACTGAGCAAGGCTTCGGAAATAACCCCTTCCTGGTGAAGCACATCCTCCGGTGTGGATTTTGCCGTAATCACGATTCTCATTGATTTAACCGTTTCAATCAAGGTTTCGCTTTCATGCTTTTCATAGCCCTTAGTCAGATCCAGAAGAGCCGACAGCGCGTCAAAGCGGCTTGACAGCTGCACTCCTATCCGGCTCATGGCATTGCTTATGTTCTCATCAAGCACCACCAGCCTGCGTTGAGTAGAGATCACCCACAGAGCAATTACCGCAGCTACTGTGATGATTATGATAATAGTTGGCAGCAATATAATCACTCCTTTTTCTATTAGTTTTAAAAAATAATATTCAATAAGTTAACTTTATCAAAATCCCTCTGTCAAAAACCGCGACATGCATGAAACATGATTTTTTTGGCATGAATTAAGCCGTCGGTCTATAAAAACCAGCGGCTCAATCTGCTTAAAGCCATTTTAGTCAGCCTTGATGAACTTGACTTGACCATGTGCAGGTGCTGAATCGGGATAGGTCCAGATAGTTACTTTTGTTCCATTATCACTACTTGCACCGCTTGCGTTTACAAGGAATTTTTGAGTCGAATAATCTCTTATTGAGTAGTAGGCACCATGTTGAGTAATTCGCCAGGAGTGTGTGTTTTCATTTAATATGTTTGTTCTGATCTGTTCCCCGTCCTTATTATTCACTCGTCTTACGATTGATTTGTCGTATGTAATGACGTAGCCGGCGCCATCTTTTGCATTGTATTCCTTAAACTTTACAGTAAATGGTTTATCAGGTTTTGTATCAGACAGAACATAATAGGTATTAATTCCATCATTGCTTCCGGGGCTG
>JAKJBT010000043.1 GCA_022706865.1 Bacillota bacterium | reverse complement strand
AAGTAATTTTCATCGCCCCATTCGATAAGGCTGTAGGTGCAGGGCAGAAGAAGCTGTCCTGAGGCATCAACCAGTCCGAATTTGCCGTCTTTTTTCACTATCATGTAAGGATCTTTTTCATCCTGCCAGGTAGACTTGTCAAAACCGTTGGAATCCTCTATTTCATCATATTCAAAGGGAAGTAAAACAGTTCCGGCCAATGTTACAAGGCCCCATTTATCATTCCTATTCACCCATATTGTGTCTTTTATGCTTACATCGCTGGCACCTTCACCCTTAAGATTATAGGTCTGGCCAGTCTTCATAGATATAATACCTTCCAGAGAAGCTATTTTCATTCCATCATCATTGGCTTTACCTAAATATACAATACCATTTTCTGTGATAGGGAACATGGCACGTTTTTCAGTTCCGGGAATCTTGCTTCCGTCCGGCCTTAGAATAGGCTCATTCAACATTGTGCTGAAAACTTTGTACTTTGGATGATAGGTCAAAAACTCAGTTTTAAATGGAATCACTATCTTGTTGTTGAAGTTTACCACGCCTCTATCGGCATAGCCTTCTCTGAATCTATCATCAATCTGGTAATTGGTGATTACCATGGATAATTCAGGTATAAGTTCCATTCTGGCACCCGGCATATACCAGCCGGTCGCACTGTTTCCATTTATACCGCCATGATATGTTGCAGGGATAAGAACACCTTTCTCTCCAACTACACCGGACACTGTGTGCTTATTGTAAGCTACATCGTAGCCGCCGGCATCTGCTATCATACGCAGTCTCTTAGTGGATATCTCTTCATAAACCAAATATGGACCGTTCTGTGGATATGTCCTGTTTGGTTGTCTTATGTCAAAGGGATAGGGCTGTGGAAGTATTTCTTTTCCATTTTTATCAATAATCTGTACCCAAAACAGTTCAGCAACCTGATCATCCTTTTCAATACCCAGTTCATGCTGCATTTGAACCAGCTCTGTCTTACCTGTAGGAACCATTGCATAGCCATTTATAAAATCGAAAAACGCAGGATTGCGCCCCTCATGAAAATTAGGCATATCCATATAGTATAGGTAATCCCCGCCGGCGTCTCCGAAATAGTAGTATTCCTGAGGAATTTTATACTTGTTCGGGGCGGCAATTTCTTTGCCAAGCTCCAAATTCCAGTATCCGATGTAAATATTGTAGTCGGATTTCCTTGTAAGACGACATATTCCTTCTACTGGCAGTCCCACCGCATCATAGTTGCACGGGATAACCTCTTTGCCTGTTTTGTCAAGGAGTCCCATTTTTCCATTCTTTACTGCCTGAACATATCCGTCTGCGAATAATTCGTCAGTTCTTTCTATATCTTTGGCATCGGGCAATAACTTTCTACCATAGTTTTCATTCCAGAGCCAGTAATGAGCATCTATAGAGTCATAAATTGGCTCTGCAGCCCAGTTTCCATAAATATCAGCAAGCCCGTATTTTTCACCGACCTTTATCTTGCGAAGCCCTGAATCAAACAGGACACTAAGGCTCTTCTGATATTCTGATGAATTACCAAGCCATGTAATATCACTGTCATAGTAATTGCCGTCCCCCGGTGCGGCTGCAAGTGCTGCTGCCGGCAGCATCGTCAGAAGCATACTGAGGATTAGCAACATACTGATTTTTTGTCTGTTCATAATATTGTGCCTCCTTTATAACCACATTCATATGTGAAGTCTATCAAAAATTTGTATTTGAATGCAGCCTTCTGCATGAAACATGTTTTTTTTGACATGAAACATAGTGTCGAGTATTTGGTTATTATGCTAAAATAAAGGTGAAGAACGGAGGAATGCTTATGTTACAGATTGCGGTCTGCGACGATAATATGGACGAGCTGTCCAACATGGTACAACTCATGAACCAATACAGAGAATCAAAGAATCTGGACTGTGAATTTGCGATTTTTCAGAATGGATTTGAATTGATTTCTTCCCTGGAAAAAGGGAAGCGGTTTGATATATATATTGCCTGGATATTATTATGCCGGGTTTTACGGGCATTGATGCGGCAAAGGAAATACGTAACTTTGACAAAACTGCACCGATCTTGTTCTTTACATCATCTCCGGAGTATGCTTTGGAAAGCTATTCGGTGAAAGCCATTAACTATGTATTAAAGCCTATATCGAAAGAAAAATTGTTTTTCACATTTGACGATATATTGGAACGGATAAAGGCGGAAAAGAATGAGGCTGCGATAGTAGTTAAGAGCAATGAGGGGATTCAGAGAATACTCATCTCCAATTTGGTCTTTGCCGAGGTTATCGGCAGAAATGTGTTGTATCATCTGCTGTCCGGAAAGGTAATTGAATGTACGGAGAGTTTCGCCTCTGCCTGTGACAATCTTATGAAATACGGGCATTTTATCAAAACTCACCGTTCCTATATTGTTAATATGCAGTACATAGATACCATTGATAATCACCAGGTTACCTTGCAGACCCTTTCGCGTATTCCTATTTCTCAGGGAAAAGCACGGGAAATAAAGGAGAGGTATCTGGCTTATCAAATGGAAGGGGAATAATCGAATGGCGGTAACTGTTATTGGATTAATACGATTTGGATTTTCACTGATCTTTGGCCTGATGGTGTCGGTTCTCCTGGCAGGGATAGAATCCACGCGGAAGAACAGGCTTATCATCGGTTTTATATGTGTATGTTTTCTTTTTGTACAGCTCGTCAGCTGGTGGTTTTTGGGCATTGATATGACATCAAAGCTGTATCCGCTGATTATCCATCTGCCGATTATAATTATTTTGTCACTATATTTTAAGTGCCCATGGCATATATCTGCTATCAGCGTGCTTACCGGTTATCTGTGCTGCCAGGTTCCGCGCTGGATAGGCTTCCTTGCGGGGGCCGCCTTTGGCAGCAAAATAGCAGACCACACCTTTTATATTGCGGCTGTGTTTCTGTCTTATTATCTGCTGAAAAAATATGTGATCGGATCCGTCCGGCAGCTTATGGTTAAATCCCCGAAATCCTGCCTGCTGTTAGGAGGTGTGCCGTTTTTTTACTATGCTTTCGATTACTTCACCACCATCTATACCGACGTGCTGTACAGCGGCGCAGAATGGGCGGTGCAGTTCATGCCTTCAATAATATCCATTTTCTACTTTGTATTTGTCATTCTTTATTATATTGAAACTCAAAAACAGGCAGATTTTCAAAGGGAGAGGGATATGCTGGATACGCAGCTCAGGCAGGCACAAAGGGAATTTGAATCGTTAAAGCAGCTTCAGCAGAATGCTGCGGCCTACCGGCATGATATGCGCCATCATCTTGCTCTATTGCAGGGATTGGCCGCCAATGGGCTGATAAATGAAATCAATGAGTATCTGCAGACTGCCCAGTCCGGCATGGATGCCATCACCCCCATACGATACTGTGAAAACGAGACCGTCAATCTGATTTTGTCTTCTTTCGCCGCCAAGGCCAGGCAGGCGGAAATTACGCTGGAAATAGATGTGAGACTGCCTGACTTACTGGTCTTCAGCGACACCGAGCTTTGCTCCCTTTTGTCAAATGCCATGGAGAATGCCATAAAAGCAGCCCAAGGTATAGCCGACAGCAGTAAACGCATAATCCGGCTGCGTATGTATTCCAAAAATAATAAGCTGTGCATTGACCTTCGCAACAGTTATCATACAGAGCCGGTATTCCATCAGGGCCTTCCGGTTTCAAAAGAGCAGGGGCATGGCTACGGCACAAAAAGTATGGCTCAGATTGTGGAAAACCACAAGGGTATATACCAATTTTCCGTCAAGGACGGATGGTTCATATTCCAGGCTACTATATAATCTCTTAGTTAACCTTTCAAAGGTTACCTAAAGGCTTAAAGCATATTGTCATGTAAATTTATGGTATAATAATTGCAATGTAATTGCAATTATTATACGCTTTATTTAAATGCCCGTGCGATTTTTTGCTTCGCAAAACGCACATGGGCAGATACAATAAAATCTGAAGATTTTATTGTATAATACTGTCATGGAGGGGCAAAATGGGACAGGAGAAACGTCCCCGTGTCCCGGGAGGTGCATTGAATGGATGAAATTCAAGGGACCATATGCGAAATCATATTCAGAAATGAATATAACGGATATACAGTGCTGGATCTGGAGTGTGACAGTGAGCTGCATACTCTGATAGGGTATTTTTCTTTTTTGAATTTAGGTGAAACCATAAAGGCATACGGCTCATGGGTGCAGCATCCCAGCTACGGGAACCAGTTTAAGGTGGAGACCTACACAACGGTTACTCCGGCAACAATTAACGGAATAGAAAAGTACCTGTCCTCCGGACTGATACCGGGTATAGGCCCACATACAGCCAGAAAGCTGGTTGAGAAGTTCGGGCTTGATACTCTTGATATAATGCAGTACAATCCCGACCGCCTGACGGAGGTGGAGGGGATAGGGCAGAAAAAGGCAGAAAAGATAACCGAAGCCTTTCAGGAGCAGAAAGAGCTGAAGGATATCATGATGTTCCTGGAACAGTACGGCATAGGGCCTGCTTATGCTGTAAGGATATATAAGACTTATGGGGAGAACACCATAAAAGAAATAAAGGAGAACCCCTATAAGCTTGCGGATGACATATTCGGCATAGGCTTTAAAATGGCGGACAGGATAGCAATGTCTATGGGAGTGTCCAAGTTCTCGGAATACCGGACTGCATCAGGTACAAGATATGTGCTCAATCAATATCATGGAAACGGACATACCTTTGTGCCCCAGGAAGAGCTGGTGAGATCGTCGGCAGCACTGCTGGACGTTGATGAAGCCCATATTGAAGATACAATAGTAAGGCTTTTTATAGATAACAAGCTGGTTGTGGAAAACATCGGAGATATCCGGGGAGTATACTCCGTTCCTTTTTTCAAGGCCGAATCAGGGACTGCAAGAAGGCTTATGCAGCTGATGTACTATAAAATTCCCCCGATGGATTTGGATATGGACGGTGAAATTGCGGAAATCGAAAAGGCGGAAGGAATAGAGCTGGCAGATAAACAAAAGACCGCAGTCAGAGAGGCTTTGACCCAGGGCATTCTTGTAATTACAGGGGGTCCGGGCACAGGCAAAACCACAACCATAAAGACAATAATAAGTATTTTTGAAAAGCATGGACTTGAGGTTCTGTTAGCCGCACCTACCGGAAGGGCAGCCAAAAGGATGCAGGAGGCAACGGGAAGAGAGGCAAAGACCATCCACAGGCTGCTGGAATTCGGATACGGTGACAGCGATGAGGAAATGTTTTTTCAGAAGAATGAAGAGTCGCCGCTGGAGTGTGATGTAATAATAATTGATGAAGTATCAATGATTGACATACTCCTTGCCAATAATCTTTTAAAGGCGATAGCGGAAGGCACCAGGGTGATACTGGTGGGCGATGTGGATCAGCTTCCCTCCGTAGGCCCCGGGAATGTGCTGAGGGACATAATTGACAGCGGAGTTCTGCCTGTGGTAAGACTGGATGAGATATTCAGGCAGGCTGAAAGCAGCATGATTGTTGTCAATGCCCACAGGATAAACCGGGGGGAACCTCCGGTATTAAGCTCAAAAAACGGCGATTTCTTTTTAATAAGGCAGGAGACTCAGGAGGATATTGTTTCAACAATAATTGAGCTCTGCACCAGCAGGCTTCCCAAATACACAGGCCTGGATCCCTATGAGGGAATACAGGTTCTGTCCCCGATGAAAAAGGGTTTGTGCGGAGTTCTGAATCTGAACCATGTGCTGCAGGAGGTATTGAATCCCCGGGGCAGCGGCAAGGAAGAAAAGCAGCACAGGGAAGTTGTTTTCAGGGTCGGGGACAAAGTTATGCAGATAAAGAACAATTACAGAATGAAGTGGCAGAATATCAACAACCCGGATATGGAAGGGGAGGGAGTGTTCAACGGCGACCTGGGCACCATTGTGAACATAGACAATGAGGAGCTGTATTTGGAAGTGGTATTTGACAGGGAAAGAAAGGTCAGATATGATTTTACAGTGCTGGACGAGCTGGAGCACGCATATGCCCTTACAGTCCATAAAAGTCAGGGCTCCGAGTTCCCGGTGCTCGTTATGCCCCTGACCTTCGGACCTCCCATGCTCATGACAAGGAATCTTCTCTATACCGCGTTGACAAGGGCGAAAAGCATGGTGGTCCTGGTGGGGAAAGAGCGTTTTCTTTATCAGATGATAAGCAATAATCATATAATCACACGCCATTCAGGACTGAGAAACAGGCTAAGTGTTACGGAGTACTAAAGAGGTAACGGAATGATTAAGTATTTATTTGACCTGTTGTATCCCCCAAAACCAAAATGCAGTATGTGCGGCAGAGCCGGGAGACCGGTTGTATGCAATGTATGCATGGCATCCCTGGATTACCTCCAGGGAATAACTTGCCTTCACTGCGGCAAACAGCTTAATGAACAGTATGATGATTGCATATGTCCGGATTGTAAGGCCGGTGTCTTTTATTATGAAAGGGCATATTCCTGCTTTGAATACGGCGGCATGGGTAAAAAGCTTATACACAAGCTTAAATATGAAGGTATGGTTCAGCTTGCACACGTAATTGCCGGTTTGATGGCGGAAAGGCTTGAAAATGAAAGTTTGGTAATAGATGCCGTAGTACCTGTGCCTATCCATGAAAAAAAGCTTGAAGCAAGGGGCTTCAATCAGTCGCAGATAATTGCACGGGAATTGGGGGAAAGGCTGCACAAGCCTGTTATAGACTGCCTGGAAAGGATGGTAGAGACCAAAGAGCAGTATAATTTAGACCGAAATCAGAGGTTTTTAAATATCAGGGGTGCATTTTCTGTCAAATTATCGTATAATATTGGTAATTATATGAATATTCTGCTGGTTGATGATATATATACTACTGGAAGCACGGTGAATGAATGCAGCAAGGTATTGAAAGGCGCCGGCGCAGCCAAAGTGTATGTGATTACTGCAGCGACCGGCAGCAATACATGATTAGTACGGAGGAGGTACATATATGCCAGAAATAAGGAACTGCCCCAGGTGCGGGAAGATATTCACTTATATAGGAAAGCCAATTTGCGGCAGATGTATTGAAGATGAGGAAAATGAGTTCAAGGTAGTGAAGGAATACATTTATGACAATCCCGGAGCTACCATTTCAGAAGTATCACAGGAGACAGGGGTTACCGTTGAGAAAATCATGCGGTTCCTGAGGGAAGAAAGACTGGAAATCAAATCTGAGAACTGCAATCTTATGCTGGAATGCGAGAGATGCGGGAGAGCGATAAAAACAGGAAGGTTCTGTGAGAACTGCAAGGAGCAGATAAACAAAGGCTTCATGAGAGAATTCGGATTGGACAGGAAGGGGCTTGAGCCAAGACCTCAAACCAAAGCAGATAAAGAAAGAATGTATACCGCCACAAGAAGAAGGAACAATTAAACAAATATTTGAACAGGATACGAAGCAGCCATGAGGATATAACATGGCTGTTTATTTTTTTAAAAAAATACTAAACTAATACAGCGGTGATTCCGATAAAATAGTTGAAAGAAGAATAGCAAACGGGGTGTTAATATGGGGTTTGGTATTAATAAAGTCGACGGGGTAAGCGGAGTCTACAAGAATCAGAAGGTGGAGTCCAGGAAGGGTGTCCTGGAATCAACCCAAACTAGGGGGAAAAAGGATGAAGTGCAAATATCCAGGGAAGCTATGGATTTCCAGTTAGTTATGAAAGCAGCAAAGGCAGCAAAGGAGATACCGGACGTAAGGGAAGAAGTTGTTGCCCCAATAAAAGAAAAGCTTGATAACGGCACTTATGAAGTAGACAGCAAAGGTATAGCTGATAAGCTTTTAGCCCGCCGACTCAATATAAGAATATGACATTAGCCACAGCTTAAGGCCATTACCTGGCTGTGGTTATTTTTTTCCAGGGGGTATATTCATGATAAATGTCGATAAAGAAGTAAATGCAGTTATAGACATACTGACTGAGGAATACGGCTGCTACAGTGACCTGGCTGAGCTGTCAAAGTCCAAGAAGGACATCATCATTGCAGGGAAAGTTGCGGAATTGGACAAGATGGTCAAGCTGGAGCAGGACATGATCTTTAGTATCGGACAGTTGGAGAGGAAAAGAGAGGAAGCAGTTTCCAAGCTATGCAAGGCGCTGGATATGAACAGTGACCGGATGACCATTAACGAACTGGCAAAAGTAATCAAGCCTGAGCTGAAAAATAAGCTGGAGGATATCCAAAGCAAGCTTCAGAAGACTTTGTCAGAGCTGAAGGCTGCAAATGATGTTAACGGACAGCTTATAGAGCAGTCCCTGGAATATATAGACTATTCAATAAACCTCATAGCAGGATCCGGTATGGAGACAGGATCATTGTACGAGGATATAGGAAAGAACAAGAGCAAACAAGGTAAAAAGAACATTATTGATACGAAGATCTAGGGGTGAACACATATGTCATTCAGGGGATTGAGCATCGGAGTATCCGCGATTTTTGCAAATCAAAGGGCGCTGGATGTTACCGGTCATAATATAAGCAATGTGAATACCGCCGGGTATACCAGGCAGATTATATCCAATTCCTCCTCCTTCTATCAGAAGCTGGGGCAATCGGGGAACGGTAGGATAATGCAGGTGGGCTACGGTGTCGACGTGCAGGAAATAAGGCAGTATAGGGACGAATTCCTGGACAACAAGTACAAGAAGGAGAAAACCGGACTGGGCTATTGGGAAGCAAGATATGCAAGCATCAAGGAATTGGAGACCATATTCAGCAGCGACTCAGAGGATGGCCTTCAGGCGGTTATGAACAACTTCTGGAACTCATGGGAGCAGCTTTCCAAGCCTACAGGAGGTCTGACAGCCAGAGCAATGGTGAAGGAAAATGCTATTGCCTTTGTGGAAACTGTAAAGAATATGGATAACATGCTGGCTAATTTCAGAAAAAGCAAGGATAAGGAAATAATTGAAAATGTAGATAGGATTAATGAAATCGCGAAGGAGTTTGCGGCCCTGAATCTTGATATAAAAAAGATAGAGGCTCACGGTGTTACAGCAAATGACCTCAGAGACCGGAGGAATTTACTTATTGATGAGCTGAGCGGATTAGCAAAGATACAGGTTATGGAAGGTGACTCCGTAAATATATCTTTGGAAGGGCGTATGCTGGTTGAAGGCAGCAGTTACGAACTGATAAAAACGGTACCTGATACGGCGAACAACGGATTCGTGCGGCTTGTATGGAAAAGCGACAATGGAAGCCTTGAAATCTCAGGAGGAAGTATATACTCAAACTTTGAATCAAGGGATGTTCTGGTAAAGGGTTTCCGGGACAGGCTAAATGAGTTTGTGATGGGGGTCGCAAATGAGGTCAATGCCATACATATTACCGGTTACGGCATATCGGATGATATACAAAGGCCCTTCTTCGTAAATAGTTCTGACAATAGTGCATCGGGAATAAGCCTCTCAACAATTGCTTTTAATCCACAGCTTGAAAATTACGACAGGATTGCAGCTGCCGAAGACGCATACAGCAATGAGGACAACAGGGTGGCATTGAAAATTGCGGCCTTGAGGAATAATGATTACTTTACGGAGGACGGCTATACAACAGCAGCTGCAGACAGAAAGTACAATTTTGATGAGTTCTTCAGAAATATGATTTCCGATTTAGGGAATATTGGTCAGGAGGCAGCTACTGCAGCTGATGCACAAAAGCTCCTGCTGGATCAGATAGATTTTCGCAGACAGGCATTAAGTGCCGTATCTTTAGATGAAGAGATGACCAATCTTATAAAATATGAGCATTCCTATAATGCAGCAGCCAGAATAGTGAATGTAATAGATGAAATGATTGAAATGATTGTAAACAGAACCGGTTTGGTCGGAAGATAACGAGGTGATTATATGAGAACAACATTTGGCTCTTTTAATATCGCAACTTCAGGACTCTTTGCAAGTCAAAGAGCTCTTGATATTACCAGTCACAATATATCCAATGCAAATACAGACGGATACTCAAGGCAGATAACCAAACAAAGGGCTTCAATGCCGATTTATGGGGATCCTTCGGGGGTAGTGGGTACAGGAGTTGAGACTTACGATATTATCAGAATAAGAAGCAGTTATCTTGATGCCAAGTACTGGGGCCAGAATAAGACTTACCGGGAGTGGAATGTAAAGCAGGCCCAGCTTGAGAGTCTTGAGGGAGTGTTTAATGAGCCCTCCGATACAGGTATAAGGATCGTTATGGACGAATTTTTCACAGCCCTTGAAGAGCTTTCAAAACTGCCGGGAGACAGTACCTGCCGGGTTAATGTCATAGAGAAGGCCAATATGCTTACCACTACTATAAACAGAAACGGACATGAGCTGGTAAACGCTATAAGGGATGTGAACTTTTCCATAAAAAATAAGGTTAGTCAGATAAATTCACTGTCAGAGCAGATAGCTAATCTGAATAAGCATATATTCAACTTTGAACTGGGAGGGAATAAGGCAAATGACCTCAGGGACCAGAGGAATCTGCTGCTGGATGAGCTTTCATCCATTGTAAATATTACAGTAACAGAAATGCCGGGGCCTAACGGCAACAGTTATATGGACGTAAAAATAGGGGGTATAACCCTTATAGATCATATGAATTACAACAAGATGGCTACTGTGGATGAACCGGGGGAATTTACGGAATTAGGCAGCGGCAAGATAAGCAGAATAGTTTGGGAAGGATTGGACAATCAGGAGGTAAGTATAGGAGGCGGAGAACTGAGAGGTTTGCTGGATGTCCGTGACGGCAACGGAGAAAACCACAGCTACAGGGGGATACCATACTATCTTAATAAACTGAATGAGTTCGCAAAGGGATTTACTAAAGCTTTTAATGCACAGCACAATAAGGGGATTGATCTGGGGGGCAGCCAGGGACAGGACTTTTTCTATGAACCGGCTGCTGAGGAAATAAATTGCATAAATTTCAAGGTGAATTCTGATATTATAGCAAATCCCAATACTATAGCCGCTTCATCCCAGGGAGACGGGGAGAGCAATAACGAAAATGTTAAGCTTCTTATAGAGCTTAGGGAATATAAAGGCATGTTTACAACACTGATAGGTACTCCGGACGATTTTGTAAAGTCCATTCTTTCCGCCCTTGCAGTTGACAGCAATCAGGCAAAAAGAATGACTACAAACTCACAGGCATTGACAGATCATACATATAACAGCCGTTTGTCGGAATCGGGGGTATCCCTGGATGAAGAAATGACAAACATGGTAAAGTTCCAGCAGGCTTACAATGCTTCAGCAAGAATGATTACAACCTTGGATGCCATACTGGATACAACTGTGAACAGGTTAGGATTGGTAGGAAGATAATGAGGTGAAGGTATGAGAGTTACAAATTCTATGATAATTAATAACCTGATGAGGAACCTGAACAGGAACCTCAACAGAATGGAAAAAACGCAGCGAAACCTGTCGTCAGGCAAGAAGTTTGTCAACCCTTCCGATGACCCTATCGGTGTATCAAGAAGCCTGAGGCTTAATACCGAAGTGGCAGCAATGGCTCAGTACAAGAGGAATGCTGATGATGTACTGTCGTGGCTTAGTACTACCGAGATGGCCGCAAAGAACATTAATGAAGTCCTGAAGAGGGCAAAGGAGCTGACGGTTCAGGCTGCCAGTGAGACAAACTCATTAAGTGAGAGAGTATCAATCGCTGAAGAGATCAAAGAGCTTAGGAAACAACTGATAACCATAGGGAATACAACCTATGCGGGAAGCTATCTGTTTTCAGGCTTTAAGACGGACAAGCCCCTGCTGGCGGAGGATGGAACCTATGATTTGGGGGGAGGTACAAACAAGCTCACTTTTGACGAAGTAATTGAAATAAACATCGGTGTGGGAGACAGAATCAGCGAGAATTTTGTGGGCCAGAGGATTTTCGGACTTTATTCACCGGGGGATGATCTTAATATTACGACTGCCGAAAGCCTTAAGCAGCAGCAGATAATTACGGGAAGCTATCTGGATCTGGACAATCACCCGATTGATGCAACAGCAGGATTAACCTTCAGTGTAACATATGGAGGAGCACCCGTACCGTTAACGATTAACGGAATGTATGATAATGCGGCAAATGATATTAATGATTTGAGAGATGCGATAGATACGGCTATAGGCCTTTCACCGTTAGATGGACATGTTTCTGTTTCGGTTGTCAATAACAAGATAGTGTTTGAAGCTGACGGGGAGTTCAGCATTCAATCAGGTGCTGACATTGGAATCAGCGAAAATGAAAAATCTGTTTCCAAAGTCACAGCCGGTAACAAATCTCAGCTTATTGCTATTTTTGACCAATTGATTGCAGACCTGGAAGCTGACGATACCGATGGTATAAGCAGTGCATTGACCAGGATTGATAATCAGTTTTACAATGTGAATGCAATAATATCTGAAATCGGCGTCAAGGTGAACAGGGTGGAGCTGACGAGCAACAGGATATTGGATGACACATTGAACTTGAAGGACTTGCTTTCGAAAAACGAAGATGCGGATATAGCTGAAGTGGTCATGAACCTAAAAATGCAGGAATATGTGTATCAGGCGTCTCTATCGGGAGGGGCGAAGATAATTCAGCCCTCACTTGTTGATTTTCTGAGGTAAATCGAATGATTATAAATGAGGTGAAATTATGATAGTAAAGACCAAGTTTTTTGGAGAGCTTGAAATAAGCGATAAGGATGTCTTGATCTTTGATGAGGGGCTGCCGGGTTTTCAGGATATGCACCGTTATGCTGTGATTAATGACGGAGATAATCCATACATAAGCTATTTGCAGTCTCTGGAGAAATCAAACATATGCTTTATAATGATACCTCCGGTTTTTGCCCTTAAGGATTATGACATTGAGATAAGCGACAGTACGGTAAAGAAGCTGGGAATAGAAAAGCCCGAAGATGTCAAGTTATATGCAATACTTACCATACCCGGCAGTTTCAAGGATGCTACAGCCAATCTCAAAGCTCCGATAGTAGTGAATGTGAATAATAACAAGGCTGTTCAGGAGATACTTGATGATGAAAGATACAGCATACGTTATAGAATAGTAAAGGAGTCTGATGTCTGATGCTGGTATTGACAAGGAAAAAAGATGAAGCTGTTGTTATCGGAGATGACATTGAAATAATAATATCCGAAATATCCGAGGATAAGGTAAAAATTGCAATAAAGGCTCCGAAAAATGTGAAGATATTCAGGAAAGAGCTGCTTGCAGCCGTTGAGGACGAAAACCTGAAGTCTGCCGATATGCCGGATCTTGATATTGACAAATTGCGTGAAGCAATCAAAAAATAACAAAATTATAATATAAATAATAAGAAATATCATAAAGTTACAGAATACTCCAGCCGATATACTAATTAGACTATAAGATTAAGAGGCATTATTGGACCC
>JAKJBT010000142.1 GCA_022706865.1 Bacillota bacterium | reverse complement strand
TGCAAAACCGGAACAGGTAACCCAGGAATCCGTGAATGAAATCAAGCAGCAAGTTATAAAAGTATGGAAATCCTTCTCAATCACGGACAGAAAGGACATAGCCACCACTCCGGGCTTGTGGGTATGCTTGAGAGTACAGATCCGGAACGGTTCACAGGAAGAACAGGATAGAGTCCGTGCCAATCTTAAAAAGCTGGCGGCTGAGACCAGCGGCATAGACACAACCAATAGCACTGATTCTAAAACGAACAGCGGTGCCGGTTCGGAGGCTGCAAAACCAATTAGTATGGGTGCTCACTGGAGTATGATGCAAATACAGCAGCAAACTTTTAATCACTATATGTGGAGCCAGGGATTCAACTATAATCCTACCTTCGGGAAAATGTGGTAGCTGATTTGGGACACAGGATGGAAAAGTTAGTTATTGGAATATTAGCACATGTTGATGCCGGCAAGACAACCTTATCAGAAAGCATGCTTTATGTAAGCGGAAGAATCGGAAAGCCGGGAAGGGTGGATAACAGGGACGCTTATTTAGACACCTATGAGCTTGAAAGGGCAAGAGGAATCACCATTTTCTCAAAGCAGGCCGTATTTGAAATTGGTGGGACTCAGATTTTTTTAATGGACACCCCGGGTCATGTTGATTTTTCGGCTGAAATGGAGAGAACACTTCAGATACTGGACTATGCCATTTTAGTGATAAACGGTGCGGATGGAGTACAGGGACATACCAGAACATTATGGAGGCTGCTTGATATTTACCAGATACCTGTTTTTATATTTGTCAATAAAATGGATCAGAATGGGGCTGATAAGGACAAGTTGATGGAAGGTATGAAGAAGCAGCTGAGTGATGGATGTATAGAATTTGGGCATATTGCGGCAGCTGAGTTTTACGAGCAGCTGGCCGTGTGTGATGATATAATATTGGAAGCATACCTGAAAACAGGGCATATTGAAGCTGAGCAGATCAGGAAGGCAGTCCGGGGGCGTAAAGTATTTCCGTGTTTTTTTGGCTCGGCTTTAAAACTGGAAGGCATTGAGCAATTTATGCAAGGTATTGCTAAGTACGCAATGTCACCTTGCTATCCCGATGAATTCGGGGCAAAGATATTTAAAATAACAAGGGATGAGCAAGGGAACCGTCTTACTCATCTTAAAGTCACAGGCGGAAAGCTTAAGGTTAAGGATGTACTGACCGGCGGCATCCGGAAAGAAAAAGTGAATCAGATTCGTATCTATTCAGGACAGAAGTTCGAGGCGGTTAACGAAGCAGAGGCGGGATCTGTATGCGCAGTAACAGGGCTCAGCCGGAGCAAGCCGGGGGAAGGCCTGGGAATAGAGGCGGATACACCGGCACCTGTATTGGAACCGGTACTGATTTATCGTATCCTGCTTCCCGAAGGCTGTGATCCGAGAGCGATGATGCCCAAGCTGCGCCAGATTGAAGAAGAGGAACCGGAGCTAAAAATTTACTGGGATGAACAGCTGCAGGAGATAAAGGTACGGATTATGGGGGAAGTGCAGCTTGAGATTCTGCAGAGCCTTATACAAAGCCGTTTTGGAGTACCGGTGTCTTTCGATGCCGGACGGATTGTCTATAAGGAAACCATTGTCAATGTAGTTGAAGGAGTAGGGCACTTCGAGCCCTTAAGACATTATGCGGAGGTTCATCTGTTATTGGAGCCGGGTGATCCGGGAAGCGGCCTGCAGTTTGGAACGGAATGCAGCGAGGATGTTTTGGGCATAAACTGGCAAAGGCTTATTTTGACCCACCTTCATGAGAAAGAGCATATAGGGGTTCTGACAGGGTCAGCGCTTACAGATGTGAAAATTACTCTCGTTTCGGGCAGAGCCCACAATAAGCATACAGAGAGCGGTGACTTCAGGGAGGCTGCCAGCCGCGCGGTGCGGCAGGGCTTAAGGTCGGCAGAATCCATATTGCTGGAGCCCTATTATGCATTTCAGCTGGAGCTGCCTGAGAAAATGATAGGCAGAGCCATGAGTGACATTGAGAAAATGCACGGAACCAGCAAGTTATTACATACAAACGGTGAAGCTGCAGTTATTGCGGGGAGTGCTCCGGTTATTGAAATGAGAAATTATCAGAAAGATGTAACAGCCTATACCAAAGGTATGGGAAGGCTGTTTTGCAGCCTGAAAGGTTACGGGCCATGCCATAACGCAGAAGAGGTCATTGCAGGTATCGGATACGATCCCGAAAGGGACGTGGAAAATCCCGCAGGTTCTGTATTCTGCACACATGGGGCAGGATTCTCAGTGGGTTGGGATGAAGTAAAGAATTATATGCATGTTGAGAGCTATCTTAAGGAAAAGGATGACTTTCCCGGAGAAGCAGCAATAGAAAAAGCAGCATCAGGAGAGCGGCGGATAAGTTTAGAGGAGATAGACCAAATTATTAATAAAACCTACTATGGCAATCAAGGGAAAAAATCTGCCTGGAAAGGACGGAAAACAGCCCGGGAAAACTATTACAGACCTGCTGAACATGTCAGCAGGGAAAAGGAACCCAAAGAAGAGTATCTCCTTGTGGATGGCTACAATATTATTCATGCATGGCCCGAACTGAAAGAGCTTGCGGAGGCTGATATTGGCAGTGCCAGAATGGCGCTGCTGGATTCTCTCAGTAAATACCAGTCGGTTAGGCAATGCCATGTTATTGTTGTATTTGATGCATACCGTGTTCAAGGGCACCGGGAGGAAATGACCGAATATTATAATATCCATCTGGTATATACTAAAGAAGCACAAACGGCGGACCAGTATATTGAGAAATTTGCCCGCGATAATCGGGATAAATATGATATTACGGTTGCTACATCGGACGGCTTGCAGCAGATAATCGTAAGGGGTGCGGGGTGCTCCCTGTTATCCGCCAGAGAGCTGAAGGCAGAGGTCGAAAGAAAGGAAAAAGCCTATGGACAAAATAATTGAGATCCTGGAAAACCAGGGCCC
>JAKJBT010000141.1 GCA_022706865.1 Bacillota bacterium | reverse complement strand
ACCATACTTTGAAAGTACAACTGTTATAGCTGCTGTAAGTGTAGTCTTGCCATGGTCAACATGGCCTATTGTCCCTATGTTTACATGGGGTTTGGTCCTTTCATATTTTGCCTTTGCCATTTTACTTCTCCTCCTCTAAGTTTCAAGATTATAAGTTAAACGTGCAGACAGCCCGAAACTATCTGTACAGCATACTCGCCGGCTTCAACCCGGCTTCTCATGAAAGCCGCCATAGAGTTCCAGCAAACTCACCCGTGTGTGTCTATATAAGGATGGAGCTCACGAGCGGGCTTGAACCGCCGAACCTCTTCCTTACCAAGGAAGTGCTCTACCTACTGAGCTACGTGAGCATACACATTATATTGGAGCGGGCAACGGGAATCGAACCCGCATAGCCAGCTTGGGAAGCTGGTATTCTACCACTGAACTATGCCCGCAAATGGTGGAGAGGGATGGATTCGAACCATCGAAGTCTGTGACAACAGATTTACAGTCTGCCCCCTTTGGCCGCTCGGGAACCTCTCCGTACAATATGGTATTATAATGCTTATCTCGCCTTTTGTCAATATGCTATGACACCTTGTGCCGCATCGAATTTATTGTCAAATTTTATTAAATCGCAGGATCTGTGTTTTTGATCGCGTATATTTTTTGCATATCTGCCCCGGATTATTTACTATCAGCAATTTTGCCTGCTTTTACGAATAAAACATTGACATTTTGCAGATATTTACATAGAATAAATATGAAAGTCGTAGAAATCAATAATTTGATAAACGCCATAAATTTAAGTTTGAGGTATTTTATGTCTGAGAGTGTTCATAACTAGATAAATGAATCTAGCATCGAAAGGGAATCCTATTAATTGTTTTGTGCATTAATGGGCTTGGATTGCTGCCCTTTTGATATTATGGACACGGAACCAATTGTATATACTGTACAGTACCGTGCTATTGCACGGTTTTCTTTATACTTGGCGTTTATCTGCAGGGTATATATGACTGTATCAGATATTGAGGCTGTGATTGGACGTGGTCTGGTTACGGCCTTTTTCCATTATAAGGAGGAATAAAAATTGAATTCAACAGCTATAGAAATTTTAGAATTTAATAAAATCAAGGATCTGCTGAAAACCTATGCAGTATCAAATCTGGGAAAGGACCTGATAGACAAGCTTGAGCCATCTCTTAATACAGATACCATATTGTCGTGGATGAATGAAACTACCGAGGCCTGTGCCATATTGCAGAGAAGCGGCAGTGTACCAATCCACAGCCTTAATGGTATAGAAAGTATTATCGGCAAGTTAGGCAGGAATATGACACTTCTTCCGGAGGAGTTTGAACAAATACTGGGATTGCTTCAGGAGGTGGGCAAGCTTAAGCGGTTCATGAAGGATAAATCAGCAGTGGCTCCGATTGTAAGCAGCTTTGCCTTGTCTGCCTATGAGCTTGAGGAGCTGTCGGAGGAAATTGACAGGTGCATTCAGAATGGAGTGGTTGCTGACAAGGCCAGCAGTGAGCTGTCCAAGGTAAGAAAGAAAATAATAATACTTGAAGACAGGATCAAGGGCAAGCTTGAAAGCATTTTGAAGTCCTCAGCTTATGCCAGGTATCTTCAGGACGGGATAATAAGCACCCGGAACGGCAGATATGTTATACCCGTTAAAAGAGAGCATCGCAGGAATGTAGACGGGGAAGTGATGGACAGTTCAGTCAGCGGGTCTACTGTATTCATTGAGCCTTCGGAAGTAAGAAAGCTCCAGGATGAACTGAACCACTGCAGGATAGAGGAGGACAAAGAAATCTACAGGATATTGTCAACGCTCACAAATCTTGTAGAATCATACAAAAAGGAAATAACAACCAATATGCAGGTTATGTCATATTATGACTTCCTGTTCGCCAAGGGAAGGTTCAGCAGATCTCTTGAAGCCAACCCCGTAGGCGTCAATACCTGCGGCAGGCTGGACATACATGGAGCCAGGCATCCCTTAATAGGAAAGTCAGCTGTGCCTCTGGATATAAGCATTGGGGATTCGTACCGGACTTTGGTCATAACAGGCCCTAATACAGGAGGCAAAACTGTGGCTCTAAAAACTATAGGCCTGCTGACGCTTATGGTACAGTCGGGGCTCCATGTACCGGCAGATCCCGGGAGTGAATTTGCAGTCTTTACCGATATACTTGCCGATATCGGAGACGGCCAAAGCATTGAACAATCCTTAAGCACCTTTTCCTCCCACATCAGAAATATAATAAGCATTGTAGAGTGCGCGGGCAGCAATACACTGGTCATATTGGATGAACTGGGAGCAGGCACCGACCCCGGAGAAGGCATGGGCCTTGCCATTGCAATTTTGGAAGAGGCATATAGGAAAGGTGCGGTCACAATTGCCACTACCCATTATAGTGAGATAAAACACTACGCATATGAAAAGGATGGATTTGAAAACGGCTGCATGGAATTTGACCTTGATACGCTGCAGCCCCTGTATAGATTGAAGATTGGAGAACCGGGTGAAAGCAATGCTTTTCTTATTGCCTTAAGATTGGGAATGAAACGGGATATAATTGAAAGGGCCCATGAAATCACCTATAAGGAAAGGAAAAATTACGATGAATTCATTTCGCCGGGCAGGATAACCCAGGTCAAGAACACCGAGGTGGTTCAAAAACATGCGGAACAGACAAATAAAAGCATCAAACTTAGGGAGGATAAAAAGAATTACGAAAAAATCTCACGTCAAACTGATTTCAAAATTGGTGATTGTGTGTATATAAGCACTATGGACCGCACCGGAATCGTGTGTGATCAGGAGGATGGAAAAGGGAATCTCGGAGTCATGGTGATGCGCAAGAAGTTCATAGTAAACAAAAAGAGGCTCTCCCTTTATATAGACTCAAAGGAGCTTTACCCGGAAGATTATGATTTTGACGTGATAATGGAGAGCAAGGAAAACAGGAAAAAGAGAAAAGCAATGGGAAAGAGACATATGGAAGGCATGGTAGTTGAAATAAAGGAATAAAAAACAAAACCTCCTAA
>JAKJBT010000140.1 GCA_022706865.1 Bacillota bacterium | reverse complement strand
AGTGGCTTTTCGGATACAAAACCTGCGTTTCGTTTACAAATATTCACTTGTCGGTTACAAACACTGCATTTTGTCTTACAAAGTGGCATCTCACCTTTCAATTAACCTTGACAAGTTGACAGACTGGCAATGATGCAAAATATAGTTGACATTGTGCAATATATATATTACAATTGGATTAAGAGGGTGATACTTTGGGAGATAAGAACAATAAGCTGAAACTGGCAAGAATAGAGAGAGATCTGACGCAGGAGCAGTTGGCGGATAAGATAGGGGTCACCAGGCAAACCATAGGCCTTATCGAAGCCGGCAAGTATAATCCTACAATAAAACTGTGCATAGCAATATGCAAAGAGCTGAATAAGACTTTAGACGATATTTTCTGGGAGGATTAGTTTATGGGAAAAATTATTGATGAAAGAATTTTAGCCGGTAAAAGGAAGATAAACTCCAGTGCATTCGGAATCTGCTTTCTGGCATTATGGGGCATACTGCTTTACAGGCAGTTAATACTTCATCAGGATATCAGGGAATATGCGGATATATTCCTTCTTACTGTCGGTATTTCCATATATGTTGTTGTCAACAATATACTGCAGGGGTTTTACTATACCTACAGAAGCAGAAGTACACAGAAAAAAACCTTATTAATAGGCGCATTGACAGGAACTATAGTATTTTCAACAGTTCAAGTACTGATAATGAACTATGATCTGACTAATGGAAAGGATGTATCAAAGCTCATACTTCAGGCAATTATTTTCCTGGCAGTATGGATTGCCTGTCAGCATGCTTTATTTAAAATAAGTGAAAAGCAGGCGGATAAGGATATTGAGTAGTCCGGTACAAAAACCGTTATTCTTTCCCTTTAAAGAAGAACAGCTTGGATGCATGATTGTATTGGCCTTTAAACTGTGTAGGGGTAAGGCCTGTTTTCTTTTTGAAGACCTGGGAGAAATAGCTGAGGCCGCTGAAGCCGCATAAATCACAAATCTGTTCTATTGAAAAATTCGTGCTTTGCAGTAAGCCCTTTGCTTTCTCAATTTTCAAATCAAGCAGAAATTCAAAGGGTGTTTTTCCCGTATACTGTTTGAATAGCCTTAACAGATGATATTGACTGTAATGGGTTTCACAGGCTAAATCAGAAAGAGATATCTTGCTCTGAAAGTTATCGGTGATATATTCTATAACTTTCTTTATGCAATTATTGTCATAGTATTCCCGGGGGTAATAGGCTGAAAAAGACAGATTGTGATAGCTCTCCCGTAAAAGGAGAATTGCTGCCTGAACAGAAAGGCTTTCAAGCATCAGGGAACTGCCAGGCTGCTTTGCACGGCTTTCACGGATATAGGTATATATCAATTCCTTCAGCCCCGGGCTTAGCTCAAAACAATTATTTGTCAGCACCAGATTTCTATTGCCAAACAGCTCTTCAGCCATTGTTTTAAGAAATGTATTTTCGAAATAGAGAATCAAAGCCTTGAAATCGGTAATACCCGTCTCTTCTATCTGGTGACTTTGCATAGGGTTGCAGGGGAAAACGCTCATTTCTTTTAATTTGATCAGCTTTTTCTCCATTCTGACCAAGGGTGACTGACGCATGGAAATTATATAATGAAATTGATTGCATACGCATTCATCCAACGCTATAAAGGAGGTTTCAATAACCGCCAGATTCGTGCTTGGATATACTTGGGACTTAAGCATCTGCACATCAGGGAAAGTTGGTTTCAGTGCCAGCAGAAAGTCTTCCATAATCTCACTCTCTTACAAAAGATTATCTCCATAAGCTCATATCATGTTTATCGGGCAGGATTCAGGAGCAGACTATTTTTTACTTCCTTTCATTTTATCATATTTAATCAGGAAAATGTGGTATTTTATGTAAAATAAAAAATTAAAAGGGGCTAAGTTTTATTAGCCCCTTTATGTCAGACAAGTGAGTTTATTCAGTTCATGCTGTTCTTAACGCAGGATCAGCTTGTTTATCATATTATTGAGCATTACAGCTGTCTGCTCCATTGTCATTCCGGATTTCGGCTTGAAGGAAGTATCTGCAAAACCTTCGTACAATCCTATTGCAGCCATTGAACCCACTGCTTCCATGGCATCCGGAGATATGTCGGCTTTATTCGCAAAGGTTCTGCTGCTTGTGGATGCTTCATTGATTGCGGCATTACCCAACAGGATTGACATTGCATTATGGATGATTATACTTGCTCCTTCTATGGTCAGCACAGCATCAGGGTTGAACAGACTGCCTTCTTTACCGTCTATTATGCCGGCTTCTGAAGCTGCTGCAATTTCATTCCTGTACTTGTAATCAGCCCTGATATCCTTATAGGCTAAAGCTTTGCCGCTGGACTCCAGCCCGAACATGCGGGACAAATATGCCACAAGCTCGCCCTTGGTAATTAATCTATCTCCGGGGAAGGTATTTCCCCTTTCTAGGTCTATGATTCCCCAGCCGGCCACTTTTTCAGCCGGACCGGCAGCCCAGTCGGACAGCTCGGACTTATTTGAAATGGCAATCTCATTATGAATATTTCCCGTATACCTTTCCTTCAGCTTGGATATATCAAGCAGTTCATTTGGATCTGTCTCAGGATGGGTAACCCAGGCATCATCCTTAGCCATCTGAATTACCTGTTCAATAAATTGTTGATCCATGACCTGTTGATGCAATTCCGGCTTATAATTGCAGCCGCCGGAGTAATTGCTTACGGTAGCTATTACAGCACCTTCATATTCAATAAATCCAAATGTAAGGAAGATGCTGTGCAATTCGTCACTGTCAGGATCAAGGGGCGGAATATCTGTATCAAACCTATAGTCCGGATCGATATCTTTCCATTGATTTCGGATCTCCTCCTCGCTGGGAGTGAGGCCGTCCATGTTATTAAGCAGAACATTTCTCATGTCAACGGATAAGTCCGTATCAGTCAATGTGGCTGCATCATTAGTACCAAGTATTAAATCCCTGCTCAAAGTCAGGCCAATATTCATGCTGCTTCCGGATGACAACCCCATATCCTTATTCAGTTTTTTCCTGTCAACGGCCGTAATGCCTGCACCGGTTGAATCGCTGCCGT
>JAKJBT010000042.1 GCA_022706865.1 Bacillota bacterium | reverse complement strand
AACTCATCCAGCTTCAGTTCAAAATTGCTGTCCAGGTCATATTTCCATATCCTGGCGCCGCAGATGCTTCCGTATATCTTATACATTGCAAAGGTCGGATTATAGATTGCTATAGTGTCGCCGGGATCTATAAAGGTCTGGAGCACCAGGCTTATCAGCTCGTCAGAGCCGTTGCCTATGCATATTGAGCCGGGATCAATGCCTGCATACCTTGAAATTGCCGCTTTAAGCTCTGTATAGTCACTATCGGGGTAGCGGTTGAATTTCATGGCTTTAATGCTTTTTATCAGCGCCTCTTCAACCTCGTCATCCAATCCCCAGGGCAATTCGTTTTTATCCAGGGCTATGCCCTGTATTCTGGATTCCGCTTTATAGCTTTTAAGCTCCTGTACTCTTTTTGAAACCAAATCATTTATCATATTGAAGCCTCACTTTCAGTGCGTTGGCATGGGCCTCAAGGCCTTCCGCTTCAGCGATTTTTATTGCGGCAGATCCATATGCCGCCAAATCTTCTTTGTTGTAATATATCAGGCTTGACCTTTTCTGAAAATCCCTTGTTGAAAGAGGAGAGAAGAAAGCAGCTGTGCCATAAGTGGGCAGGACATGATTGGGGCCTGCAATATAATCTCCTATTGGCTCTGTAGAATATGCTCCCAAAAAAATCGCTCCTGCATTTTTTATATCCTTCAACACTCCGAAGGGATTTTCCGTCATAATCTCCAGGTGCTCGGGAGCAATCCTGTTTATTATATCCGCTGCCTGCTCTATGACATCCGTCACAATGGCTGCCGAGTTATTTTCCAAGGCCCTGCTAATTATTTCCTTTCTTTTCATATGCCCAAGCTGCCTTTCTATCTCGGTATTCACCCGGGCTGCAAAGTCCCCGGAATCGGTAATCAGAAAGCACCTTGCCATTTCGTCATGCTCTGCCTGGGACAGCAGGTCGGCGGCAACCCAGCCCGGATTTGCGCTGCTGTCTGCAACCACTGCAATTTCGCTGGGCCCTGCTATCATATCAATATCCACGAATCCGTATACTTCTCTTTTTGCAGCCGCTACATATGTATTCCCCGGCCCTACTATCTTGTCCACCTTGGGAATGGTTGCGGTGCCAAAAGCAGCTGCGGCAATTCCCTGAGCTCCGCCTATACTGAATACCTTGTCTATTCCCAGAAGCCTTGCCGTTGCCGCTGCATAAGGATTGATGCTTCCATTGTCCGACGGAGGAGTCAATATGATTATTTCCCGCACTCCGGCTATCATTGCCGGGACTGCACACATTACAACAGTGGAGGGATAGGAGGCTTTGCCTCCGGGAACGTATATTGCAGCCTTGTCTATGGGAGTGACCCTGCTGCCCAGCACACTGCCGTTATCGGTAAATATGTTGAAGTCCCTGTCTGCCATATTCATGTGAAACTTTTTAATATTGTCGATACTTTTGCCTATAGCCTCAATAAAGCCGGCCTCCGCTTCCCCGGCCAGTTTCTCCAGGGCCTGGCTGCTTACTCTGAAGTCTTTTATGTCGTAAACATTATCGAATTTTCTGCTGTATTCAAGGACTGCGCTGTCTCCCCGGTCCCTGACATCCCGGACTATTTTTTTTACTGTCTCTGTCACTTCCTCCGGAATAAAACCATTATCCTTTTGCCTCAAAAAAACCTCAATACTGCTTTTTTCATCCCATGACAACACTCTGAGCATTGGCCTCACCCCCCTCTATAGCTTCACTGACAGCCGATGCAAAGATATTTATGCTCTTGTTTTTCATCTTATAGCTGACTCTGTTGACTATCATCCTTGCAGTTATATCACAAATATCCTCATATACGATAAGTCCGTTTTCCCTCAGGGTGTTTCCGGTTTCGACTATGTCAACTATTGCATCGGACAGTCCTACAATGGGAGCAAGCTCTATTGAACCGTCCAGCTTGATTATCTCTACAGATTCCGACTTCCTGTTGAAATATTCCGATGCTATTCTCGGATATTTAGTAGCGACTTTTCTGACTATAGGCCTCACACCGCTTTTATCAGAAGGGCCTGCCAGCACTACCCTGCATCTGCATACCTTCAAGTCCATTATTTCATAGGCTGAATCTTTGGTTTCCATAAGTACATCCTTGCCTACTATTCCTATATCTGCCGCTCCGCTTCCCACATACACCGGAACATCGGAGGGCTTTACCAGGAAAAATACTACTCCGTTAGCTTTATCAGCAAAAACAAGCTTCCTGGAATTCAGATCGATAATATCCCTGTAATCACTTGTATAAAGCAGCAGTTCACTTACCTTTTCAGCGATCCTGCCTTTTGCGACGGCTATTTTCAACATTTTCTACACTCCTTAATCAAATATTACTACTTCGCTGCAGTCATACTGCCTGCGGTATTGCTCCGGATCCGATATTTCTCCGTTGTTTACCATATTTACTGCAGCACCGGTTTTTCTGCGGCCTTCGGAATACCTAAGAGCCTCAATAAACCTGCTTTCGCTGAATATAACCAGTATTTTGCGCTCCCTATGTTCCTGAAATTCCTCCGTGACAGCTTCCAGCATGTTGTCAATATATATGGCAAATCCTGATGCAGCCGCATCCGAGCCCATTTCCTTCAGCAAACCGTCATATCTGCCTCCCGAAATAACCACATCACCGGCTCCCCGGGCATATGCCTTGAAAATCAGTCCGGTGTAATACTTCATATTCCCCGTCATTCCCGCATCTATTATAATATTGGGGCCAAGGCCAAGGTCCTTGCACTTCCCGTATATCTGCAGCAGATACTCAACGGATTCCTTTACCGTCTTGTTGACTGTAATTTCATCCATACCTTTGAACACATCCTCAGGTTTTCCGAACAGGCACGGCAGCCTGCAGATTATTTCCTTACTGCCGCTGTCAATGGGCAGGGCGGATACCTCGTTTTCAAGCTCCACCAGATTCTTTTCACTTATCAGTGAGATAATATGTGATTTCTTTTCCTCCGGTAAGTCTATCTCTTCAAAAATACCCTTGATTATGCCCACATGCCCAATATCTATTTTATAATCCGCAATTCCCGCAACCCTGAAGCTTTCCTTTGCCATGGTCAAGGTCTCTATGTCCAGCCACTTGCTTGGGCATCCGTATATCTCCGCCCCTACCTGGCAAAATTCTCTGCCTGCTCCCCGGTTCTTCTTGTCCGCCCTGTATACATTCCCCGCATAAAACAGCTTCAAGGGCTTCCGCTGCCCCTTCAGTTTGGTGGATGCGACTCTGGCTGTAGGAATTGTCATATCCGGCCGCAGAACCACAACTCTTCCATCCCTGTCTATTGTTTTTACAAGGCTTTCATCATCCACCGGGGATATGCCCCCGGAAAACAGCTCATAATACTCAAAAAGAGGTGTTTCTACACGGCCGAAGCCGCAGGAATGCATGTAGTGCTGCAGCCTTTCCTGAAGTATGGTTCTTCTGCCGCTTTCTTCAGTAAGAATATCCCTCATGCCTTGTGGGATCTCAAAGCTTTGCATAGTGTAATATCTCTCCTCGCCTCACATATTTGTTCATGAAAATAACAAAACCCCGCAGGTAATAATTTTACCTACGGGGTTTTATTATTGCATCCCATAGGCACAAGCACAAATAGCACTTATGCCTACGGGAAATTTCCTAAAGGCTTAAGTGCTCTGCCTATGATGATGCAGTCTGTTAACCAAGTAATTGAAGAAACTCATAAAAAATCAGCTCCGTAATTTTTATGTAAAACTGGTTTTCATATACTATAATATAAATCAAGCCCTGTTGTCAATACTAAAACTCAAGTTTATAAATTTCCTTGTATTTTTTTTCAAGATAATCAATCAAGTATTTGGGATTTATTCCCTCGCCGGTAACCTGCAGAAGGATTTCTTCAGGCTTCAGCACCTTGCCGTGCTTATGTATCTTTTCTGCCAGCCAGTCTTTTATCTTAATCAGTTCACCCTTCTCAACCATTTCCTCAAAATCCTTGATTTCTTTTTTTGCTGCATTGTAAATCTGGGCAGAGTATATATTCCCCAGAGTATAGGATGGAAAATACCCGAAGCTTCCGCCGGCCCAATGGACATCCTGCAGCACTCCCTTTGAATCGTCCGGGGGTACTATGCCGAGGTATTCCTTCATCTTCTCCTTCCATACCTCAGGAAGGTCTGCCACCTTAATCTCTTCGTTAATAAGAGCCTTCTCTATTTCATACCTTATCATGATATGAAGGTTATATGTGACTTCATCAGCCTCTATTCTGATCAGTGACGGCTCTACCTTGTTTATAGCCTTGTAAAAATCATCGGCCGGCACATCCTTCAACTGCTCCGGGAAGAATTCCTGCAGCCGGCTGTAGTATTTTCCCCAGAAGCTGCGGCTCCTTCCTATGATGTTTTCCCAAAATCTTGATTGTGATTCATGCAGTCCCATGGAGGCCCCGTCACAAAGGGGGGTGCCGTGCAGGTCTGAAGAAATATTCTGCTCATATAAGGCATGCCCTCCTTCATGCATTGAGCTCATGACAGCGCTTATTAAGTCATTGGGATAGTAATGGGTAGTTATTCTCACATCTGCGGGATTTATTCCCGTAGTAAAGGGGTGCTCACTTTCATCCAGCCTGCCTGCATCAAAGTCATAACCCATCTTTCCCAAGATATACAGGCCGAATTCCTCCTGCTTCCCAATGTCGAAATACTTCTTCAAAAACTGATCTTCCGGTTGATAAGCCGATTCCTTTATCTTTGCAACCAGGGGTACTATTCTGCTTCGCAATTCGCTGAATATTGCATCCAGTTTTTCAATCGTCATTCCAGGCTCATACAAATCCAGCAGTGTATCGTATTTATTCTCCTTATACCCCCACAGCTCAATGAACTGCAAATTATAACCGACTATCTTTTCCAGATAGGGCTTGAACATCTCAAAGTCATTATTCTTTTTTGCATCCTCCCAAACCGATTCCGCTTCAGAGGTCAATATCACATATTCCTTATATTTTGCTTCCGGTATCTTCTTATATCTGTCATATTCCTTCCTGCACTCCCTCACCAATGCTTTCATGATTGGATCCAGACTGCTGCTATTATCCGGCTCATCAAAATACGCCAGGTATTCTCCCATCGCATCAGAGGTAGAAAGCCTGAAGGCTTCCTCAGAAAGCATGCCTATTACCTCTGCCCTGTAGGGCACGCCTTTTCTTGGAGCTCCTGTTCTGAGGTCCCAATATAGCACACCAATGGCATCATTATAATATTTTATCCTTTTTACCAGTTCAAAAAAACCGTTTTTCGCATCATTAAACTCTTTAATCATTAATCTGCCCCCCTCATTGAAATAACTCTTATTTTATTTCAAAGGTACAGGTTACTACTGCCGTAATCTCCTTTTCCAGTGAAGATGTATCGTTTATTCCATAATCCGATACTTCTGTGGAGTATAATGGTGTGATTTGGAACACGCCCATCTTTGCTGATTTTAATGCGCCAATGCTGCTGCCCGTGTTCTGGGATATCTGCTCGGCCCTGTTTTTTGCATCCTTTGTTGCCTCTCCAAGCATGCTGACCTTCAGGTCTGCAATTTTTGTATAGTAGTACTGGGGAGGATATGACTGAAACTCTATACCTTCGTTAATAAGCTCCGTTGCTTCCCTTGCTATCCGGCTCAGCTTGTCAACATCCGTGGAGCTGATCTGCACCCGCTGATACAACCGATAGGCTATAATGTTATTGGTATATTGTCCGTTGTAGTTTACTTCATGTATAGGATTTGTATCAATGGACGAGAAAACCATATCCTCTTCATTTATACCCTTTTCCTTCAAGTATTTCTTTACCTTCTCCGAATCCGACTTAAGCTTTGTATACGCTTCAGGCATAAGTTTCGACTCGCAGGAAAAGCTCCCTGTCCATTCAATAAGATCAGATTTAATCTGCTGCTTTGCAGAACCGGTAACCGTTATGGATCTGTTGCCCTTTATCTCCACTATACCATCGGTAACTATATAGGTTGACAGTATCAAGCCTGCTGATAAGATAAGCGCCACCAGAATAAGAGCAATACTTTTCTTGTTTTCCTGATTCATTATTTAACCCCCTTTATTTAATATTTTTTCTCTTATATTTCCCAGGAAATATATATTTTTCGACATTCTGTCATTGTGAAAATCAATCCTATGCCTTTTCCATAATAACCCTGCTCCCTGAGCCATTGACCACCGGAGCCTCCACCACAAGGCGCCTTGTTATCCTGCTCTTCAATTCAGGTACATGGCTTATCAGTCCTATGACCCTTTCCCTGGTACTTAACCTTTCCAGAGCATCTATGACTGTATCCAGAAGGCTGCTGTCCAGAGTCCCGAAGCCCTCGTCAAGGAAAAAGAACTCAAGGGGGCTCTGCCCTTTAAGCTGTATCTGAGAGGATAATGCAAGGGCAAGGGCTAAAGATGTCAGAAATGTCTCTCCTCCCGACAGGGTTGTAACCGGCCTGTGTATACCTCCGTTGGCATTGTCCCGGATAACAAAACCGTTTTCGGTATCCAGCTCCAGTCCGTATTTATGCCTGGTCAGAATGCCCAGGGTTTCGGAGGCTTCCTTGGCAATGTATCTGAGCCGTTCTTCCGATATGTATTCTATGAAGCTATTCCCTTTAAGCAGGCTCTTTATAAGTTCAAGGTGCTCCTTTTTCTTTGAGTACTCCTTCAGCTCCTTTTTCAGCAAAAGCCAGTTCTCATAGTTGGATTTTATAGTTTCGAGCCTGTTTTTTGCACTCTCATATCTTGCAATACTATTCTCTTTTTCAAGCTTAAGCTCCTCATATCTGCGGTTAATTTCCTGCCACACCTCTTCTGTTATGCTCCGCCCGGAAAGCTTCTTTTCTATCAGTGCCTTATGTGCTGCTATACTGCTCTCGGCCTTTTCATACTCTTTAATTATTTTTACCTTATCCTCCAGCTCCTCCTTTGTCATAAAGGCTTCCTCCACTTCCTCCAAAGAAGAAAAACCTTTATCGATAAGCTCCTTATCCAGTTTCCTGCCATCGTCAGCCAGCTTATTCCGGTATATCTCACTTTGCTTCTCAAGGACCTTCTTATCCTTGATTTCTTTTTCGTATCTTTCTCTCAATGTATTGACGTTTTCCTGCGCTTTTTGTTCCCCTTTTGTTAAAAAAGAAATCTCATCCTCCGTCATTAATATTTCATCCTTTATATCCTTATCTCCTATAAAGTCATAAATCTCTTTTTCCTTCTCTTCCTTCTGATATTTGAAGCCCCTTCCCTCAGCAGTGTTTTCGGAAAGCTTCTCCATATCAAGCTTCCTTGCTTCTTCCGCCTTATCAATTTCCTTTCTAAGCTCTGAAATACTATTCTCAATTATTTGCAGTTCCTTATATGCATCTTCTGCTTCTTTGTCTTTCTCCTGTATCCTCCGAAGCTCATCCCTCATGCTGTCAATCCCCATGGCTTTCACAGCGGCAGCATAGGCGCTTTCTTTTTCTTCCCATGCTTCTTTTGCCTCAGCATAAGCCTTCTCCAGTTCCTTAAGGTGCTTCCTGTTTGCTTCAAGCCGGGACGCCATGCTGCTGCTTTCCACCTGGTACCGGTTATATTCTTCCGCTGCCTTCTTCTGGCTTTCTTCAAGCTCTGTCAGCTTTTTCTCCCATAACTCAATGTCTTTCAGCTTTTCCTGTTTCTCTTCCCCGATTTTAACCAAAGCCCTCTCTATTTCCGGGATGGACAATCCTTTATAATCCTCAGGCAGCCTGTCTATAAGGTCAGCCTGCTCTTCCTGCTTGTTCATGATATCTGACAATAGCTCTTCCTTCTGCTTCTTCAGATTATTACGCTGCTCCTCAAGCTTGATGTACTTGTTTTCCAGAGCTCTTAATTCCGTCTCAAGCCTGTTGATTTTATTTTGAAGCTCCTTTGCTGCTTCAGCTTCTGTTCCGTGGCCGCATTCAGGATGGGCGGCAGGATTGGGATGGGTTACAGCTCCGCATACGGGGCAGGGCTCATTTTCCTTCAGGTTCTGAGCCAGCAGGAAGGCTGCGTGGCCTTCCTGCTCCTTTTTCTTTTCCTCAAGGAGCAGCCTAAGGTTTTCAATATCTGAAAGTTCCTCAAGCTGAGCATCCAGGGCTTCAAATTGTTTGCTGTTCTCAAGCTCTTTCTGCTTCAATTGTTCCATATCCTTGTGCTTAAGCTTAAGTGCATCAACAGTCGACCTGATATTATAGTATTTTGTCTCTTCTTTGTGTATATCATTCCTGTCCCACTTCTTGCTTTTCTTGTGCTGTTCATAGGAGCTTTGAATTGCTTCTTTCTCTTTGAGAAGTTTCAGGCCTGCTTCTTTAAAGGATTCAATCTCCTGCTCCTGCCTGTTTATTATGTCTGCCATTTCTTCATATTTGGCTTTCTGCTTCTCCTTTTCCTTCTGCAGTCGCTCCAAATCCTCTTCAAGGGCTGCTCCATACTGAATTTTATCCCTGTAGCCTGCTTCAACCTTAAGGGCTTCAGTGCGGGCTTTCTTTCCGGCTGCTTCCTTTAGGAGCCCTTCAAGCCCGGACTTTTGTTTAGCAATGGCATCATTCCGATCATCAACTTTTTTCTTCAGAATCACATGCTCATTCCTGAGCTTCCTAAGAACTTCCTCGATTTTTTCCAGTTCACTTTTTGTCTTAAGAACCTCTTCAAGCTTAGTCCTATGCTCTATTAGAACGGGTATCTTCTCCTGTCTTGCCTTAGTTGCGGCTTCAAGCTCTGCCTGCCCTTTATTCAGCTGTCCCTCCAATTCACAAAGGCTTGTGTTTAGTCTCTCCAGCTCTTTTGTCACATTCTCCAATTCCCCGCCGGTCTTCTTAATATCATTTATCCTGTCCATAAGGCTCCGTGCCGCTTCTGCTCCCTTGCAGCCAATCCTCATTAAGTCTATTTCAGCTCTTCCTGCAAGCAGCTCCTGATATTTTTCCTCTGTTTCACGATATTCCGCAGAAAGCTCCCAGACCTCTTTCGCACCGTAATATTCATCTTCTGCCGCTCTCAAGGCTTCAGTCATACTTTTCTTATGTTTTTCCGCCGCAATTAAACCGGCTTCCGATTCCTTTAATGAATCATCTGAAATATCCCCCAATACGGATAGTGCTCTCTCAACTCCCGAAAGCTTGTTACGGATTTTTCCCAGCCTTCTGTTGACCTTTTCCGTAAGCTCCCGCCCGTACTCTTCAAGGTAGAATATGCGCTCCAGCATTTTTGTCTTGTCACCCTTGGCGGATAAAAGGAATTCCTGAAATTTATTCTGAGGAAGAACTACGGAACGTGTAAAATCGTCAAACTGCAGCCCTATGAGTTCAATGACAGCCTCATTGACTTCTCCCAGCTTGTCGGCAATAACCACATCCCCTGAGGGATCCATCTCAATCAACCTGGCTGTTCTCGATTCTATGGAGTTCTCAGAATCCTTCTTCCGCCTGTACTCCCTTTCCACCTTGTATGACTTTCTCTTCTTTTCTTTCACCAGATCAAAGGTAAATGAAACCCGCACATTGGATGAAGACATGTTTATTATACCCTGGGTGCCCCTGTTTGCTCTCTGGACATTTCCATACAAAGCCAAGGTTATAGCATCCAGTATGGTTGACTTGCCGCTGCCTGTAGGACCGAATATCCCAAAAAGGCCTGTCTCCCCAAGCCGGTCAAAATCTATTGACTGAAGCTCTTTAAAGCTCTGCAGCCCCTCTAATTCAAGATACCTGGGCCTCACTTTCCTCACCCCCCGGCTGTATTTCTTCCAAGTCATCCTCCTGATTATCATTTATAACTTCAAGGAAGGATTCCATCATGTCTTCGGCTGCTTCCATTCCTGTCTTAAATCTATAATAATCCCTGAACAGCTCCTCTATCTTTTTTCCTTCCCGGCTTTCAAAGTCTATCATGCTTTCCTTCTCATCGGTTACCACCGGCCTTATGTTAATAATACCGGGGTTGAGCTCCCTAAGAAGCTTTTGTTCCTCTAAGGTCAGAGCTCTGTCGGTATATACCTCCAAGTCTATCCACGCGTTCATGTCCCTTCCTTCCTCACACCATCTCAGCGCTTCCATTATTCCGTTCTTAGCTTTCCACTGCTTCAGCGGCTTTCCGGAATTCAGGTAAACCTCCTTTATCTCAGACTCTCTTCCGGGTACTGCATCCACTATATATACCACCTTGCTGTAGTCCGTTTCCGAAAAGCTGTATGCAAGAGGTGAACCGGAGTAATATGCCGGTGAAGGCGCGCTTTTTATCCTCTGAGGCCTGTGAAGATGTCCCAAAGCAATAAAATGAGCATTATCAGGAAGCCGGCAAGGATCTACAACCAAAGCGCCTCCAAGCTGTCTTTCGGAGTCCGAAGTCCTTCCGTCCCTAAGATACAAATGGCTTACAATGAGGTTCACAGTATCATTCCTGAAATTGCCGCTCAAATTATGCATCAGCTCTGATATCTTGTCGGAATAAGCCTCCTGAAGTGTTTCTTCACGGGAATCAACCGATATGAGCTGCTCAAGCCTGGATTCCGAAGGATAGGGCAGGGTTATTATCACAGCGCTATGCTCGGAAGCACCGGGCTTTATCTCGAACCATCCGGGTCCTGACTGCAGTATGGAACTGCTTCCAAACACCCCTGCATCACTTCCCGGATATCCGAGAAGGATAATACCGTTCTTATATGCCAAAGGGCTGGCAGCGCACAGCCGGTCAGGGCTGTCATGGTTTCCCGCAATTACGACAACAGCCCGTCTGCCTTTATTGTTCAGTCTGTCAACCGCATCGTAAAATAATTCCTCAGCGGCGGAAGACGGATTATATGCATCAAAAATATCCCCGGCTATAAGCACCAGATCTACCGATTCACTTTCTGCGATTCCGCAAAGCTCGTCTATGAACTGCCTCTGCTCGTCCAATCTGTTAATATTATCGAGAGTCTTGCCTAAGTGCCAGTCTGAGGTATGAAGTATGCGCATGGCCATTCCCCCTTGTGTCTGACTTATTCCATTATCTTTATTCTATCGAATTATTTGCCAAAATACAATTTAATATGTGGTTAACATAACAAGAGGACATGGGGACGTTTTGGGGACACGGGGACGTTTAACCTGTCCCACCGAAAGTGGGACAGATTAAACGTCCCCATGTCCCCAACGTCCCCGTGTCCTCTTGCCGGGCTGTACAATCTATTTCAATTTTCCTATTTCATTAAGCGGCCATAATCTGAATACAGCCTTGCCTATAAGATACTCTTCCTCAATGAACCCAACTGATTTAAACCTGCTGTCCCTGCTGTTCTCTCTGTTGTCACCCATTACCATATACTTGCCTTCAGGGATGGTTGTCTTTTCAAATCCAAAGTCGGGTGTCGGGGATTGTGTAAAATCAGGTTCCAGCATCTTTCCATCAATGTATACCCTGTTGTTCTTTATCTCAACAGTTTCACCCGGTAAACCCACAACCCTCTTTATAAGATTCAGATGCTCCAGCTTATCCTGTTCGCTGTCTATTACTACGATATCTCCTCTTTCAGGCTTGCCCACCAAATAATTTATCCTTGATACAATGAGTATCTGCCCTTCATGCAGCGTAGGTTCCATTGATACGCTCATTGCATAAGCCGTTCTGAATATGTACGTTCTGAAAATCACTGCAAGCACTATTGCAAAAATAATCGTTTTTATCCATGAGTATATCTCTTTTTTCATCTCTTCGTCAGACTTCAAATTAATGCACTCCTTGCTACTGTTATTTATAGAACTTCCTACCCACCATGTCTATTCCTAAATATTTATTATACTATTGTTTGTGTTCCAAAACAATTATAAAAAGGACATGGGGACGTTTCTCTTGTCTCACCAAAAGGAGACAAGAGAAACGTCCCCGTGTACCCCACCAGTACTCTTTCATTTCCCTCTGCTGCTTGAATTTTTATCGCTGTTGTTTTTATTGTTTAACCAATTGAAATTGTAAATCCAGTTATTCCAATCAATCTTACTGTTGTTGTCAATCTTGCTGTTTCCATTCTTGCTATTGATATTTCCGGGACCTGTTTTATTCATATTACTGTTCTTACTGTTATTTATATTCTTTTGATAATCATCGCTACTGTTGCTGTTGTTTGTTTTCTTTTGGGAATCATCCTTATTGCTGCTTTTATCTTTATCTTTGTCTATCATCTGGCCATCATTCTTATTTGTCTCACTATCATCTTTTTTCCTTTTGCTGCTTTCTCTTTCGTCTTCGCTGCCATCCCTATCGTCATTACCTATACCATTGTTTCTTTTCTTGTCTTTATTCAGTTCCTCATTATTTTCCTTGCGGTTGTCCTTGTTATTGTCATTATTGCGTTTATCTGATGAATTTGAAGGTATGGTTATCTTATCATCTTTCTTCTTATCGTCTTTTTCCTTGTTATCATCTCTGTCTCTATCTTTGTCCCGGTTCTTATCACCATTCCGGTCCTCATCGTCCCGGTTTTTCCTGTTATCTTCTTTCAGGTTTCTATCGTTCCACTTGCCGCCCTCTTCCCTGTCTTCACGGTTATCGAAGCCTTCGTTCCTTTTCCTGTTTTCTTTTTCTGCTTCCTTAGCTTTTTTTTCAGCTTCCTTTTTAGCTTCCCTCTCAGCTTTCTCTGCTGCCTTTTTCGCTTCATTTGCAGCTTTTTCGGCTTTCTCCGCTTCTTTTCTTTTTTCCTTTATAAGATTTGCAACTTCTTTTACGGACATGTCCTTTATTTCTTCATTCCTGATTTCCGGCATTACCTTTTTCAGGTTTTCTTCAAGGACCTTTCTGCCAGGAGAAACCTTCTGGGATATTGCAGTCTTATGATTCTCTATATTGGTCTTTTCAACCGTTACTCCGCTGGTTTTATTAACCTTGGACAGTTCCTTTTCTGCAGTTTTGGCGACCGTTTCCTCAAGCTTCTTCTCCTGCTTCGGGTTCTTCGCGGAAACAATTACGACGATTTCATCTTCCGTCTCTTCGTCTATATAGCCCTTGTCAGAAGCAGTCTTTATAATCTCGGACAGTGCAGTATCAATATTCTGGTTCTTCAGGCTTTTTGCATCCTTAATTAAATCAACTGCATCTTCAGTCAGGGGATTCACTGATATTACCCTTTCAAACCTGTTCAGGGACAAGGACAAACTGGGGTTGATATCTACACTTACATAGCTGCACGGAGTGTAATATGCATATACTCCCGTTGACAGGAATATGCATGCCATAAAACAGGCAGCCAATCCGGCCAGGCGTTTGCTTATGGGATATATCTTGCGCTGCTTGATCTCAATTTCGTCTCCTATTGCAGCCGACATTTGTCTCTTAACTTTTATGAAGTCTCCCTTGTCGGTTATCACTATCATATGTTTCTTGTCTATTTCTGCGATTATAGCTTTCACTTTTTCCACCCCCAGTCTATGAACTCCCTTATACAATAATAATCTCCTGTTAATATTATCATCGCTGCTATTACATAATTTCGTGAGCGCTCTATAGTTTTCCGGGGTAATTTTAGTCCTTCTTCAATATCTGCTATGGGAAGATATTTTTTTTCTTTTATTTTTGCCACAAGCTCCGGCCTGTCGATTATGTACTTTACTATATCCAGGTATGAACTCTTTGTATTCATATGCTTGGGAGAGCTTTTTGCCACATCTGAAAATTCAAGTCCCCAATTATTAAGCTCCTCCTTCAGCTGTACAAGCTCCTGTCTTCTAAGCTGGTTTATCTCCTCCATATAGTATTTATTTTGAGCTTCAGGAGCTGCGATGACATACTCGAAAACTTCTTCTCCATCAGCTTCATCGGTGGAGTATTCGCTGATATATGTAACTGCCTGATGCTTTTTTTCTTTCCTGTAATAATCAATCAGCCTTTTCCGAATTATGCTCTGGGCAAAGCTTAAAAAGTGCCCCTTCGCCTGGTCATAATGAATTATGGCCTCATCAAAAGCCATTAGCCCTATACTGAGTTCCTCATCATATCCGTAAGAGACATACCTGCCCGTAGCCTTTTCAACAGCGGCAGCTATAAAGGGCTTGTATTCCTCTATAAAAGCATCCCTTTCATCTCTATTAAGTTTTATGCCCATTACTCTTTCATTTATGGATTTATAAAACATGGCACACCTCAACAGAAGAACGCATGCATACGTCCCAAAAGTGTCTCTGTACAATTATACA
>JAKJBT010000139.1 GCA_022706865.1 Bacillota bacterium | reverse complement strand
ACCATACTTTGAAAGTACAACTGTTATAGCTGCTGTAAGTGTAGTCTTGCCATGGTCAACATGGCCTATTGTCCCTATGTTTACATGGGGTTTGGTCCTTTCATATTTTGCCTTTGCCATTTTACTTTTCCTCCTTTAAAATCGGATAATTCAATATTTTAGAAAATTGTACAATCAAATTACTATACTATTTCCTGTTACTTTTCACCCAATATCTTCTCCGCTATGCTCTTGGGCACCTCTTCGAAGTGATCTGTCTCCATTGAATATACGGCACGTCCTTGTGTCCTCGAACGCAGGTCGGTAGCATAACCGAACATCTCGGAAAGAGGTACAAAGCCTCTTATGACCTGTGCTCCGCTTCTCGCTTCCATACCTTCAATTCTTCCTCTTCTGGAGTTTATGTCTCCGAGAACATCTCCCATATATTCCTCAGGCACTGTTACTTCAACCTTCATTATAGGCTCCAGAAGAACAGGATCGGCTTTTTTCATTCCTTCCTTAAAGGCCATTGAGCCGGCAATTTTAAATGCCATTTCGGAAGAGTCCACTTCATGGTATGAACCGTCATACAGTGTGACTTTAACATCGAGAACAGGATATCCTCCAAGTACGCCGTTCATGGTAGCCTCTTCCACACCGCGCTGTACAGCGGGTATATACTCTTTAGGAATCACACCGCCTACTATCTTGTTTACAAATTCAAAGCCGGTTCCGGGTTCCTTAGGCTCAATCTCAAGCCAAACATGACCGTATTGTCCTTTACCTCCCGACTGTCTGACAAACTTTCCTTCGACCTGTACTTTTCTCCGGATGGTTTCTTTATAAGCAACCTGCGGCTTGCCGACATTTGCTTCAACCTTGTACTCCCGCATCATTCTGTCAACAATTATGTCAAGATGCAGTTCACCCATACCTGCAATTATGGTCTGGCCGGTTTCAACATCAGTGTATGTCCTGAATGTCGGATCTTCTTCCGCCAGCTTCTGAAGGGCTATACCCATCTTATCCTGGCCTGCCTTCGTTTTTGGTTCTATGGCGACATTGATAACCGGTTCCGGAAATTCCATTGATTCAAGAATAACTGCATTTTCCTCATCACAAAGGGTGTCTCCCGTGGTCGTATCCTTAAGCCCTACAATTGCTGCGATATCACCCGTATAAACCTCTTTTATCTCTTCCCTGTGGTTGGCATGCAGCTGCACTATTCTGCCGATTCTTTCTCTTTTGCCCTTTGTTGAATTATATACATATGAGCCGGCTTCAACCATCCCCGAGTATACTCTGAAGAAGGCCAGTTTACCCACATAAGGGTCAACCATTATTTTGAATGCAAGAGCTGAGAAGGGTTCTTTGTCGTCAGAATGCCTTACAATCTTCTCTTCTCCATCCACAGTAGTCCCTTCAATCGGCGGAATGTCAATAGGAGAAGGCATAAAATCCACAACAGCATCCAGCATAAGCTGCACACCTTTATTCCTGTATGAGGAGCCGCAAACAACCGGATTAAACTTAACACTGATTGTACCAGCCCTAATAGCATCCCTGATCTCCTGCTCTGTCGGTTCTTCTCCCTCCAGATACTTCATCATGAGATCTTCATTTATTTCGGATACAGCTTCAATCAGCTTTTCTCTGTATTCTTTCGCCTTATCCTTCATGTCTGCCGGGACTTCTGTTACTTCCACTTCTTTGCCGAGGTCGTCCTTATACATATGGGCTTTCATACTTATCAAGTCCACTATGCCTGTAAAACTATCCTCGCTGCCGATAGGAAGCTGAATAGGAACTGCATTTGCTCCGAGCCTTTCTTTCATCATTTCGACTACTCTATAGAAATCCGCTCCCATTATGTCCATTTTATTAATATATGCAATTCGCGGAACATTGTATTTGTCTGCCTGCCTCCAGACGGTTTCCGACTGAGGCTCAACTCCGCCCTTAGCGCAAAAAACTGCTACAGCTCCATCTAATACGCGCAGTGACCTTTCTACTTCAACAGTAAAGTCCACGTGCCCCGGCGTATCTATTATATTAATCTTATGACCCTTCCATTCAGCTGTTGTAGCTGCAGAAGTTATTGTTATTCCTCTTTCCTGCTCCTGCTCCATCCAGTCCATTGTAGCAGTTCCTTCGTGAACTTCACCTAATTTGTAGGTTTTTCCTGTATAGTACAGTACTCTTTCAGTCGTTGTCGTCTTTCCTGCATCAATATGGGCCATTATTCCTATGTTTCTGGTTTTTTCCAACGCAAATTGCCTAGGCACAATTATCCTCCTTTCTGTTGCAAGTATCACTGTTATACTTCCCGAAATTTTTAAAATTTAGCATTAATTCATAATCATTTTTATAAGTCACAATTACCTCTATTTTAGATTACCACCTGTAATGTGCAAAGGCCTTATTGGCTTCTGCCATCTTATGAGTATCTTCCTTTTTCTTCACGCTGCTGCCGGTATTGTTAGCAGCATCTAAAAGTTCGCCGGCCAATCTTTCTTTCATGGTCTTTTCCCCTCTTTTTCGGGAATACTCGATCAACCACCGCATCCCTAATGCCTGCCTTCTGTCAGGCCTTACTTCTATAGGAACCTGGTAAGTTGCTCCGCCTATCCTTCTGGCTTTAACCTCCAGAACAGGCATGATATTGTTCATAGCTGCCTCAAATACTTCAAGGGGATCTTTACCTGTCTTTTCCCTCAATATTTCGAAGGCACCATAAACTATTTTCTGTCCGACGCTTTTCTTGCCGTCATACATAACGTTGTTGATAAGCTTGGTAACTATCTTGTCGTTATATAACGGGTCCGGCAATACGTCCCTTTTTGATATATGTCCTCTTCTTGGCACTTTACTTCCCTCCTTAATATTTTTTAATATCATCGGTACTCGGCAGTATCAAGTCAACCAACTGCCGTTGTGCGCAAATATATTCAAAACAAAGGCTGCAGTCAGCCAATGTCAAATAACTCGCACAATATTATTTCTTTGGTCTCTTGGCACCGTACTTTGATCTGCTCTGCTTTCTGTTAGCGACGCCAGCGGCATCAAGAGTACCTCTTACTATGTGGTACCTTACGCCGGGAAGGTCCTTAACTCTGCCGCCCCTGATA
>JAKJBT010000041.1 GCA_022706865.1 Bacillota bacterium | reverse complement strand
CTATACTGCCTCTTGCTGAGGGTTATGCAAACTTCAAATATGTCGCATTGTTCATAATTTGTGAAATAATTTTAAAAAAAAATTCACTTTTAGTTGATTGAATTGTCAGAATATATTAAATAGAATATAATTGTAGGCATCTCAATGTATCATGACAGTTTCAGGGATTTTTCTGCGTCAATTTTATCGTAGGTCAGTGAGGAATGTATTATGATAGACAAGGACTTGTTTGTAAAAAAGATTGAGGAAAGTGTATCAAAGGTTATCGTCGGCAAGAAGGATATCCTGGAAAAACTATTGGTAGTTTTGTTTGCGGGAGGCCATGTGCTTATTGAAGATGCTCCCGGAGTAGGCAAGACTACTATGGTTCATGCGCTTGCAAGATCAACCGGCTGCAGCTTTAAGAGGATACAGTTCACTCCCGACCTGCTGCCGTCAGATATAACAGGTGTTACGGTCTACAACATAAAGCAAGGCGAATTTGAGTTCAAGCATGGGCCGATAACATCAAATATTATTTTGGCGGATGAAATAAACAGAGGCTCTCCAAAAACACAGTCAAGTCTCCTTGAGGCTATGCAGGAGCGGCAGATAACAGTTGACGGAAATACATGGAAGCTGCCGGAGCCCTTCATGGTGCTCGCAACTCAGAATCCCATAGAATACGAAGGCACATTTCCGCTGCCTGAAGCACAGATAGACAGGTTTTCAATCAGGATATCCATGGGGTATCCCACTTATAACGAAGAAAAAAGCATTCTGAACAAAGACAGGTCGGATAAAGCGCTGGAGAACATACAACCTGTTATCAGCGTGGAGGAAGTACTGGAAATGAGAAGGCAGGTTGAAAAAGTGCATGTGGATGATTCCGTACAGGATTATATTGTAAAGCTGGTTAGGGGTACAAGGGAACACAAGGATGTGTACCTTGGCTGCAGCCCAAGGGGAACACTGGCACTTTTTTGCAACTGCCGCGCACTTGCCTTTATCCGGGGAAGAGAATACGTACTGCCTGATGATGTAAAGGAGCTTGCATTCTGCACTCTTGCCCATAGGATCATTTTGAAATCCGAAGCTGCAATACAGGGTAAGGATCAATGCTCAGTACTTGCAGAAATCTTAAGAAATATTAAAGTACCGGTGGCGAACATTAATGGCTGAGATGAATAAAAAAGCCCTTGCATTGATTCTGCTCATTTTTGCTGCAGCACTTTTTGCAGGAGGCGTATTCATGTATGGAATCTTCCTGACAGCTTTATTTCTTACAATAATATCCTATGCATCCGGCAGGTACGTATATAATAACCTTGTAAATCTCACCTGGGAAATAAGCAGTAATGCGGTAAGGGGGGACAGGGTAAGCCTTAAGACCGATTGGTATAATGCAGGCATTATACCAATTCCTTATTTGAAGGTCATAGCCAGCCTTCCCAAAAGGCTAGCCGGTGAAGAGCAAAAACAGAGGGTTTATTCCATAATGCCCGAAATGATAACCACCATGTCCAGAGATTTTGAATGCAGGCATAAGGGAGTATATAAAATAGGGGTAATTGAAACTATATTTGAAGATACTCTGGGCATTTTCAAGTGGAAAAAGGTTTTTTATGACGACAGATATCTTGTTGTATATCCCAGGGTGCATTTATTGAAGCATCTTGACATCCCAATGAGACAGCAATATGGTACTTCAGCTGTCAAGCATGCCGCTTACGAGGACTGCACCGGCACTAAGGATATAAGGAAATACATAATCGGAGACAGCTTCAAAAAAATACACTGGAAGGTAACCGCACACAGAGGAGATTTTTATGTAAGAAATGTTGAACTCAATGCTTCTGCGGACTTAATCGTATTTCTTGATTTGTACGATTATGGATTTGATGAGGAGATAGCTTATGATATTGAAGAAAAAGGAGCGGAATGTGCTGTATCAATTATCAGATATGCTTTAGCAAATTCAATGTCCGTGAATTTCACGGCAAAGGGAGAAGAATTGGTGAGCCTTTCGGCGAAAAGAGCCGACAGGTTTAATTTATTCCTTGATGCCGTAAGCAAGCTTTCATCAAAAGGGGATATACCCATTGGGGATCTGGTCAGAAAAGAAGCAAGAAAGCTGGACTGGGAAGCTACTGCAGTAGTGATAACCCCTTGCATCGAAAAGAACGCTTCCGCATTTCTTTCATTAAAAGCTTCAGGGGTAGAGCTTGTTATAGTATATCTGTGCAGAGACGGCGCTGATGACGGAAAGAACGCTGAAATACTTAAGAACAGCGGCCTGAATGTGTTTGTGGTCGGTTTGGAGGATGATATAAATCAGGTACTGGGAGGGCATTATGAATAACAGGAATATAAAAGAAACATTGTTCTATTACAGCCTGATATTTATGATGGTTTTCAGCTTCAACATGGTGCTTAAGGATTATGTCGGGATAGATATGCCTTTGATTGAAGTGTTCCTGATTTCTCTGTCTGCATCAGCTTCAGCATCGATGCTGGTTTTGTTTCCGGCAGCTGTTTCGGCAGCTTTGATTCCCGCAGCAGGATTTCTGATTTTTTATTACTATAAGGAGCCTGCATCAGTGAAGCTTTATATAAAAGAGGCACTGGAGTTTAAAACATGGCTCCTGGGGTATCTGGCGGGTTACAATTACTTTGAAAGGGCATATTCCTTGCTGTTTATCATAGTCATTACCCTTCTGGCCGCATTGATTATTTCAGCTGCTGTATATAGGGGAAGAGGAGCTCTTCCGCTTATTCTTACGGGTACTGCAGCAATGGCCTATTTTTGGTTTGTCTATGTCGAATCCGCGAGGTTTTATCTTGCATTTTTTCTGTTTGCATCCATAATGCTTTATTCATATCGGACATTTAAGAAGAGGCTCCGGGAATGGATAGAGGCAGACTGTATTATCGAGTACAAGGCAGGGCGTAACTGGATGATTTGTTCCGGAGTTGTAGTTGCGGCGGCTTTATTGCTTTCTGCAGCTCTGCCCTTGAAAGCAGGCCCTGTAAGGTGGACGTGGCTTAATGATAAAGCTGTGAGCCTGTTCCCGGTTATTACGGAATGGAGGAATGATGCGCCGGAATCATACAGCTTCAGCTCCGCAGGATATTCAGGCATAAAACTGGGCGGGGAAATACTCAGGGATGATTCAGTGGTTATGCTTGTAAGGACACGGGGGGAAGAAACGTTTTATCTCAGGGGAACCGTTATGGACAGATATTATGAGAACAGCTGGAATAAGTCGGGAAAAAGGTATAAAGAGTACAAACCGGGCCATTTAATGCCTCTTCCTTACGGAGAAGCTATAAAGGTTTATACAAGGGATCTGGAGATATCACACAGGAAGCTTCTGACTTCTACCATATTTGCCCCTTATTCATTATACCGGATACAGCACGGCGGAAAGAGGATATATATGGATGAAGATTCGGAGGTTTATGCTTCCGGAATTGCTGCAGCAGATACGGCATACAAAGTGACAAGCATAATCCCTTACATTGATGTAGCGGAGCTAAGAAAGTTCGGGGCAGAGACTCTGGAAGAAGATGACTTGAGGCGCTATACTGCCTTGCCGGGAAATATTTCCGAAAGGGTAAAGACATTATCCCAAAGAATCACAAATGCTGATATCAGCAATTACGACAAGGCAAAAGCCATAGAAAAATATCTGCGCCAAAATTATGTGTATTCTCTCAAACCTCCGCAGCTGCCTTCAGACAGAGAATTCACTGACTATTTTCTTTTTGAAGGAAAAGAAGGCTACTGCACATACTTTGCAACCTCTATGGCGGTACTGCTGAGGACATTAAAAATACCCTGCAGGTATGTGGAAGGATTTATTGCAAGCTATGAGGGAACTGAAGAAAGAGAGGTAAGGGGTACCGATGCCCACGCCTGGGTGGAGGTGTTTTTTGACGGATATGGCTGGGTAACCTTTGAGCCTACCCCGCAGTATCCGGTGGTTGAAATACTTAAGCCCGGGAGTGTAAAGAATGAGTCAGCCGAGGGTGTTGCCAATGACACAGCTACAGCGGAAAGTGAAAGAGTCGGTACGCCAAGATACTTTGGGCAGCCTGAGGATGGGGAAAGAGTCGGAAACGGTACAATCAGCGGGGATGTAAAAAAATCACATAATTATGCAAAAATAATATTATTGATCGCTTTGTCAGCTCTGACCGCAAGAGTTATATTTTTGTATGTGAAGCAGATAACAGCAGAAATTGGCCTTGGACACAGCAGCGGGAGAAAGTTCGCGGCAGATTATATAAAAGATGTTAATGGATATTTGAGACATGCGGGACTTGAGATGAAGACAGAAGAGACACTCAGGGAATTTATGAACAGAGTCGGATTAAGCTTCAGTGAAAACCTTGACCATATTTCAAAGGTTATAACAATATTGGAAAAAACCAGATATGGCGGTTATGAGCCTTGTACGAATGAGAGAAGCATTCTCAAGGCTTTCAGGAAAGAAGTAAAGTGCTTTGCAATAAAAAAAGCAGGCATTTTTCGCTATTTTATAAGCATGTATGTTCTCGGAGACAGAAAAACCGAAGTACAAAAATTTCATGTTGAATTCAAAAAAGTTACGTGATATAATAATTCCATTAGCGTGAGTGGCGGAACTGGCAGACGCACTAGATTCAGGTTCTAGCGGTCGCAAGGCTGTGCGGGTTCAAATCCCGCCTCGCGCACCATAATATGATTATCAGGAACTGTAGCAGAAGCTATGGTTCTTTTTATTTGTACATTTTGAAGTTTTAGGATTATAGATGTATAATAAAAATGTATACAATTATTTTTCAGGAGGTTGTTAACAAAATGGGGTCCGTGAGGGTAATGTCAGATAGCACATGCGATCTGTCTCCAGAGCTTACTGAAAAGCATGGCATTTCGATTGTGCCGCTTTATGTTATTTTCAACGGGGATTCATACAGGGATGGAATAGATATAAAAACAGATGAGCTGTATAAAATAGTAGAAAGGCTGAATATACTTCCCAGAACATCTGCTCCTTCCCCTTCGGATTTTTGTAAGGCATTTAGTAATTATATCGAAAAGGGAGAGGACATTATATACATAGGACTTTCCTCAGAGCTTTCGGCGACTGTCCAGAATGCTCGAATTGCAGCACAGGAATTTCCTGAGGGAAGAATAGAAGTCATAGATTCAAGGAACCTTTCCACCGGGATAGGGTTATTGGTTATGAAAGCAGTTGATTTTGCTGAAAAAGGCCTTGGGGTATCTGAAATTGCAGAGAATATAAGGGGTTTGGTTCCGCAGGTCAGGACAAGGTTTGTCATAAATACCCTTGATTACCTTTACAAGGGCGGAAGATGTACTGCGCTGGAAAGCTTTATCGGAGGGCTTTTAAACATCAGGCCCATTATAGCGGTTGAAGAGGGCAGGATGATTCTCGAAGAAAAAATAAGAGGCAAAAAAGAAAAGGCCTTAAAAAGCATGCTGGAGAATACCTTGGCAGATAGGGATATTATAGATACCCGGAGGGTTTTTGTCACCCATTCATTGGCGGAAGAAGAGGCTGTGTATCTTAAAAGCGTACTTGAACAAAGGCTGGAAGGTACCGAAATAATAACTGCCAGCGCGGGATGTGTGATTTCGAGCCACTGTGGCCGGGGAACCACTGGCATACTCTATATGAGGAGCAGAGAAGTATAAATACTTAAGAGTAAACATGGAGGAGAATAATGAATAGGGACAGTTTGAAATACAAAATGCTTGTAACAGATATGGATTATACGCTTCTCAACAAGGAAAAGAAAGTATCCGACAGAAACAGGGAAGCGTTGAGAAGGGCAAGGGAGAAGGGTGTGCATGCGGTAGTTGCAACAGGAAGGATCTATACTTCCGCCAGAATATATGCAAAATTATTGGGATTGAGTACACCGATTATCGCCAGTAACGGTGCGATAATAAAAGATGCCTCAAAGACTGTTTTCAGGGATATTTTGAGTCAGGATACCGTAAGAGAGATGCTGAGATTATGTCACAAGTACGGAGCCTATTGCCACTTTTTTACAGAAAATACGATATACTCAGAAAAGCTGATAAATGTATCATTACGTTATACAGAGTGGAATAAGTACGTCGGAGAAGAAGACCAGGTAAAAATAAGAATTGTTGATGACGGAGAGGAAATTGTTGAGGCGGCTAAAACCGAAGTGTTAAAAGCTGTTGTATTCGATGAAGATGATGAGAAGATACAAAAGCTGAGGGATGGCATTATGGAAACCGGAATAGTATCTGTAAGCCAATCAATGAAACACAATCTGGAAGTGATGAATAAAGGAGTTAACAAAGGCAATGCCGTCAGGATACTCGCACAGATGTACGGAATAAACCGGGAAGAGATTATTGCGATCGGAGATAATGAAAATGATATCAGCATGATTGAATATGCCGGTCTCGGAATAGCAATGGGGAATGCGGAAGAACTCCTGAAGAGGGCTGCTGATCATGTTACAGGGGATTATCAGGAGGATGGAGTGGCGGAGGCCATAGAAAAGTTCATATTGTGATTCAAATTTTCAAAATATTTGTTTTACTATAGCCCAACATTATGTTAACATAATGTTGGGAGTAAGCAAATATTTTGAAAGGGAAGAAACAGCATGAAAAAGCTTTTTTTCTTTATCGCTGCAATATTGGCGGCGGGATATATGAATTTCATCAGTATGAGCATTCCTGCTGTTTTGGAGAAAAAGAGCATTGAGTATCGGAATGACGGCAGTGCTGCTAATGTTATGCCGGAAATAAGAGTGATGACGTATAATATTCACAGAGGGATTAATAAAGATAATAAGCTGGACTTGAACGGAATATCAGAGGCAATAAGGGGTTCGGGAGCAGAGATAATTGCTCTTCAGGAGGTGGAAAGGTTCTCAGTGAGAACCGGATTCCGGGACCAGATCAAATATATTGCAGACAAGCTTTCAATGAAATATGCTTATGGGAAAAGCATTAATATACTGAACGGCCAATACGGAAATGCGATACTGAGTAAATTTCCCATAGAAGAGTATGAAGTAAGCAAATTGCCGTCCAACGGGGAGAGAAGGACAATTCTAAGGGCGGTGATCAATGTATACGGAAACAGGATACACTTTTACAGCACTCATCTTGGGCTTGATCAGGAAGAAAGAGATATTCAGCTTGAAGAGATTGTAGGGTTGATTAAAGACGGCAGGAACTCCATAGTTTCAGGGGATTTTAATTCAAAAGCGGACAAGCTTGGGATGCTTACCGAAAGATACACGGACTGTGCAGGCTGTGGAAATAACGACAATAGGTCGACCTTTGAAGGGGAAGGGCTGAATGAGCGTATAGACTACATATTTGTTTCAAGGGATTTCAGGGTAAAGTCATATGAGGTGCTTAAATCGGATGCATCGGACCACTATCCTGTAATCAGCACATTAGAGCTGATAGATTGACGCAAGTCAATTTTTTTTTTGCAGATAATAAGTATGCGGCAAAGGCTGTGTATATTTCAAGGAAAGGATTTGATATTATGCCATTTAATCCGAAACGGGTTTTATTTGAACAGGATGCTTTGAAATACCCTTTAGGGCGGAAACTATTCGATGATTTTAAAGGCAAGGATGTTCAGACAGGTATGTTGAAGTCCCATAACAGAGTAACAGATATTCCGGGCAAGACACCGGTACAGGCATATTCGGAAGGCAAGAACACACTTGTAGTCGGTGTCAGAAGGACCTTGAATTTTGAAAGCTGTAAGCCTTCTGCCCATTACCAGCTTCCTCTTGCAACAGGTTGTATGGGTATGTGCATGTATTGCTATCTGAACACACAGTTGGGTAAGAAGCCTTATATGCGGGTATATGTGAACGTGGAGGAAATACTCGCAAAAGCTTCGGAGTATATTAAACAAAGGGAGCCGGAGGTTACGTATTTTGAGGGGGCGGCCACCTCTGACCCCGTACCCGTTGAGCCATATACGGGCATATTGAGGCAGACCATAGATTTTTTCGGAAGTCAGGAGCTGGGAAGGTTCAGGTTTGTAACTAAATTCACAGATGTGGAAGGAATACTTGAGGCTGTGCATAACGGGCATACCACTGTAAGGTTCAGTCTTAACGCTGAAAATGTGATTAAGAAATACGAGCATAGAACGCCGGGAGCGGAGGAAAGGGTGTCAGCGGCGAAAAAAATTGCCGAGCATGACTATCCTTTAGGGTTTATAATAGCTCCCGTCTTGCTTTATGAGGGATGGAAGAAGGATTACGGAGAGCTGCTCCAAATGCTGAAATACAAGTTTAGTACGTACATAAACAGGAGCATATGCTTCGAAGTAATTTCACACAGGTTTACTTCCAGAGCAAAGAAAAACATAAGCGAAATATTTCCCGGTAATGACCTGCCGATGAATGAGGAAGAAAGACGCTTCAAATATGGCCAATTCGGCTATGGAAAATATGTATATGATAAAGAGCCGCTTTCGGATATGGAGAGCTTTTTCAGGGAAAGAATCGCAGAGATTTTTCCAAACGGCAGGATTGATTATATCATATGATTGTATTAAAATTACAAATTTATGATATAATTGAAATGTATACATGTATGTACAAATTATGGTACATGCAAATAATTATTGTGGGGGTATGATTATGAACAGGTCTTTCAAAAGAATAAGCTGGCTGCTTACTATTGTGATGATTCTTGCTATGCTTCTTCCTATGGGCGGCGTATGGGCGGATGAGAGTGTAAACATAACAATAATACATACCAACGACACACACTCCAGGTTGCTTTCCAGCAGCAGTGAAATCGGTTTTGCAAAGATTGCATCCAAGGTTAAGGAGATAAGAGGCTCTAATGAGAATGTCCTGGTACTTGATGCAGGAGATACATTCCATGGGCAGACTATTTCCACAATTGTCAAGGGTGAAAGTGTTGCCGAAGTCATGAATATAATGAAGTACGATGCCATGGTCCCGGGAAACCATGACTTCAATTACGGGCAGGAAAGGCTTCTTGAACTTAGCAAAATAACAAACTTCCCTATAATTGCTGCTAATATTATCAAGGCGGACGGCAGCGCTTTTCTGTCCCCTTATATTATTAAGGAGCTTAAGGGGGTTAAGGTAGGCATATTCGGCCTGGCCACTCCGGAAACTACATACAAGACAAACCCGAATAATGTAAAAGGCTTGACTTTTGAAGACCCGACAGCCGCGGCAGGAAGAATGGTTAAGGAACTGGAAGGAAAAGCTGATATTATTATCGCTCTTGCACATCTTGGATTGGATGAGTCCTCTGAATATACAAGCAAGCTTGTAGCTGAAAAGGTTGCCGGTATTGACCTTATTATTGACGGGCACAGCCATACGGTTCTGCCGGAAGGCCTGAAGGTCGGCGATACGCTCATAGTACAGACCGGTGAATATGACAAAAATTTCGGTATTGTTGAATTGGTCTGTGAGAACGGCAAGGTAACAGCTGCGAAGTCTTCACTTATTGCAATAGAGGAAACGGAGCAATTGACTGAAGATGCTGAAGTACTTCAGGCTATCGAAGGGATTAAGGCAGAGCAGAGCGTGATAACATCAGAGGTAATAGGCAGGACAGAAATCGAACTTGATGGCGTAAGGGATAATGTCAGGACGAGAGAAACAAACCTTGGCAATCTCATAACTGAAGCAATACTGAAAGCAACAGGCGCGGATGCGGTAATCACAAATGGCGGCGGGATCAGAGCCTCAATAGATGTGGGAGACATAACCAAGGGGGAAGTAATCACTGTGCTGCCCTTCGGAAACTATGTAGTAGTAAAGAAAATTAAGGGATCTGATATCGTTGCAGCCCTTGAGCATGGCGTATCGCAGTATCCTGCTCCTAACGGAGGATTCCCTCATGTTGCAGGGATAAGATTTGCATTTGATCCGGCGGCTGCTGCAGGAAGCAGGATAACAAAAGCGGAAATAGGAGGTAAGGCTCTGGATCCCAATGCGGAATACCTGCTTGCAACCAATGACTTTATGGCAGTCGGAGGAGATAATTATACAATGTTTGCACCGGGCCCTGTTATAACAGAACTGCCCGGTTTGGATGAGATTGTAATGGAATACATAGCCAATTACGGTACAGCCAATATCAAGGTTGACGGAAGGGTGCTGGCGGAGGAAAAGAAAGCCCAGGCGGCTGTTGAGTACGAGGTGAAGCTTGGAGATGTTCTTTGGAAAATAGCTGAGAAATTCGGATTGACATATGAAAAACTGGCTGAGTACAACAAGTTGAAAGATGCGAACAGGATTTATCCCGGTCAGAGGCTGTTGATTCCTGAGTTCTAAGCATAATATGAAACTGCCGGTTTGATTTCCGGCAGTTTCTTTCCTTTTTTGACCTTTAATTATTGGCAATGAAGAAATAATAAGGTATTATATATTATATAGCCAAGTAGCCAAGTTGAACATATTTGGAGGATGCAGATTTGAACGTAGAATATATTAATCCTTTTATCAGTGTATCAGTCAATCTAATGAAAATGGTATGCAATGAAACAGCTTCACGGGGGAAGGTATTTATAAAAAACTCGACCTTTGCTTCTGATAATGTTGTAATAATCATAGGTGTAGCAGGAGAAATAAAGGGGCAGGTTTTTTTCAGCATGAATAATATTACGGCATGCAACATTGCTTCAACCATGATGTTCGGAACCGAAGTCAAGGAATTGGATGATATGGCTAAGAGTGCAATTGCCGAACTTGGAAATATGATTATGGGTAATGTATCAACAGAGTTTTTTAACAATGGAATAAAGATTGACATTACGCCTCCGACGGTATTGGTGGGAAAGGATATGGCCCTTTCAACAAGGGGATTGAAGACCATATGCATACCCCTGCTGTTGGAGAAACTGGGGAAAATCGAAATAGATGTTGCATTAACGGAGTATTAATTACTTACGGGAGTTGTTAGCTTGAGTTTGAATATTGTATTGGTAGAGCCTGAGATTCCTCAGAATACTGGGAATATTGCAAGGACCTGTGCAGCCACGGGAAGCCGGCTTCATCTTGTCAGGCCACTGGGATTTTCGGTGGACGATAAGCATCTGAAAAGAGCAGGGTTGGACTATTGGAGCATGGTGGATATTTATTATTATGATTCATTCGCAGAGCTTAAGAGCCTATATCCTGATGGATCGTTCTTTTATTCAACAACAAAAGCAAAGAAAACGTATACAGAAGCAGTATATAAGGAAAACTGTTTTTTAGTCTTCGGCAAAGAAACTGCAGGCTTGCCGAAGCTTCTTCTTGAAGAGAATAAGGAATTCTGCATAAGAGTACCTATGATAAATGATGCCCGCTCACTGAATCTTGCAAACTCGGTAGCAATTGTTGCTTATGAGGCATTAAGGCAGATAGGGTTTCCGGGTATGCATTAATTTTTCTGCATGGAGGAATATTTATGGGTATAAAGATTATAACAGATTCAATATGTGATGTTCCAAAGGATTATGCTGACAGATACGGTATAAGGGTGATGCCCTTGAAGGTGAATTTTGGCAATACCTCATATATCGATGGTATAGATTTGACACTGGAAGAGTTTTTGAAAAAGCTGGAAGAGGCAGAGGTTCTGCCTACAACATCGCAAGTAACACCGGGAGATTTTCTCAAGGCCTACAGGGAGGAAACAGCCCTGGGAAATAAGGTAATTTCCATTCACGCCTCTTCACAACTCAGCGGTACACATAATTCGGCGGTAATAGCAAAGGAACAGATGGACGGGTCAGATATACATGTCATAGATACAATGGGTGTCAGCCTTGGTGCCGGATTGCTGGCGATCAAAGCTGCCAGGCTGGCTGAGGAAGGCATGGAAGCGGAAGAGATAGTGAAGCAAATTGAAGAAAGCAAACAAAGGATGAAGTACATATTCATACTGGATACCTTAAAGTATCTCCAAAAGGGCGGAAGGCTTTCGGTTCCTGCTTCGGTGATAGGCTCGATATTGAGCATAAAACCGATTCTTACAGTAGTAAACGGGAAACTGGAGCTGTTAGAAAAGTCAAGGGGAATGAAAAAGGCAATATTAACCGTGATGAATAAGATAAAAGACAATGGCTGGTCCTTAGACGGCAGGACAGTGGGAATAAATCATATCACGAACCTTGAAAGCAGGGATTTTCTGGAGGAACAGCTTAAAAAGGAGTTTAATATCAAAGAGTTTATAAAAGGAGAGGCCGGATCAGTGATAGCCACACACGGAGGCCCCGGTGCCATAGCAGTACAATTTGAAGTATAGGAGCGGGTATGATGAAATCTAAAGTATATTTTGCAGGAGTATATTCCAAGACAGGGCAGGAGAGCTTGCTTGTCAAGCTGCAAAAGCTCTTTGACAGAGCCGGATTCGGAGATATGATTTCACAGAATGATATCGTAGCGGTAAAGATTCATTTTGGAGAAAAAGGAAATACAGCATATATCAGGCCTACTTATGCGAGGCAAATAGTTGATAAGATCAAAGAAAAAGGGGGAAAACCCTTCCTGACTGATTCCAATACATTGTATAACGGTTCAAGGGCAAACGGAGTGGATCACTATGAGACAGCAATATACAACGGCTTTGCTTATGCAGTTGTCAATGCCCCAATTATAATTGCAGACGGAATATTAAGCAAAAATTCCGTTGATGTTGAGATAAATAAAAAGCATTTTGACAGGGTAAAGGTTTCCAAGGAAATTGAAAGCGCATCCAAGATGATAGTGATGTCACATTTTAAAGGACATGAGAATGCAGGATTCGGCGGGGCAATCAAGAACCTGGCAATGGGTTGCGCCCCTGCAGCCGGGAAACAGCAGCAGCACTCAGTGGTCAGGCCGAAAGTATCACGGAAATGCGTTGGATGCGAAAACTGTCTGAAGTATTGTCCGGTAGCTGCAATTACAAAAGAAGGAGAGCATGCATTGATCGGGGAAACATGTATCGGCTGCGGCGAATGCATTTCCATATGTCCGATAAGGGCGATATATCCCCAATGGGATACGGAAATACCCGTATTCATTGAGAGGATGACAGAATATGCCTATGGGGCAGTAAAAAATAAAAACGGAAATGTAGGATATATTAATGTACTGATGGATATTACTCCGCTGTGTGATTGCTACGGCTTCAGCGGGGCACACATAGTACCTGATATAGGGATACTTGCCTCCAAGGACCCTGTCGCAATTGATGCCGCATCTTATGACCTTGTGAACGAACAGACAGGAAACGTCAACAGCAGCTTGAAATGCAATCATGGAAAAGGAGAAGACAAGTTCAGGGGGTTATATGGAAATATTGACGGAACAAGACAGTTATCTTACGGGGAGGAAATCGGGTTAGGCAGCAGGGAATATGAACTGATAAAAATTTGACAAGAGAGTAAAATTCTTATATACTATGAATATAATAAAAACAAATATAAGCCATATAGATTATTTCTATATTTTATAAAGAATAGAGGAAAAATGAATACTGCGAGTGATGGTTTTCGGGAGAGACCAGTTTTGGCGCCGAAGGGGCAAATCATAAAAAGATGCTTTACGATGAAGCTCTCAGGCAAAAGGACCGATTACCGGACGCAACTCTGGGAAGCGTAAGCACCGAAGGGTCAACTTGATAAGTGAGATCTTTGCTCATCTATCAAAGAATATCTCAGGTATTGTACAGAGGTAGAGGCATAATCTCTACTTCTTTTTGTTTTTTATAGAATGGATATCCGTAGTTTTAGTATTTGCTTGGAGGGATGGGACTGGATAGAAATATTATCGTTCTGACAAACAACAGCCTGGTAAGGGATGGGTATGGTAAGGACCTGGATATAATATTTATTGATGGGGAATATATTGATGTATTGAAGTCGGCCAGGGATATGGTGCACAAAGGAGCAAAGCTTATTACCCATCCGTTGATGGGGAGCGTCAAGCCGAATGAAACTCCGTTCAGAAGCATTATTGTTGCACAAGGGGATTCTCTGGACATCGAGTCTCTTACAGTCATGGAGAGCAGTATAGCTTCAGCGGAGAAATTTCAGAGGGATGTCAAAGCACCGTTATGGAATGACAGCATACTTAATGATTTTAGATTTGTGGACTTGAAGCTGTTTGAAAGCGCATTCGACAGTATTACAAAGTAAAGGGAGGAGTATAAATGAGCAAGGTATATGATGTTGTTATAATAGGCGGAGGACCTGCAGGTCTTGCTGCGGGTTTGTACGCATCAAGAGCCAGGATGAGTGCAATGATAATTGAAAAGGCTAAATGGGGCGGACAGGCAGGTACCACGGAAGAACTTGAGAATTATCCGGGTTCAATTGAAATGCCGACAGGGCCCAAGCTTATGGAAAGAATGAAAAACCAGGCGGAAGCCTTCGGAACCGAGCTTGTGAAGGACGAAGTATTAAGTATTGATGCATCAGAAAAGATAAAGAAAATAAAACTGGGAAGCGGCAAAGAAATAAGCACAAAAACAATTATAATTGCAACAGGCGCTCAGCCGATGATGCTGGGGATTCCCGGAGAGGCAGAGCTTAGGGGAAAAGGTGTATCCTACTGTGCAACATGTGATGCCGATTTCTTCGCCGAATTGGAAGTTGTGGTTGTCGGAGGCGGAGATGCGGCGGTTGAGGAAGCCATATACCTTACTAAGTTTGCGGAAAAGGTCACAATAGTACATAGAAGAGATCAGTTCA
>JAKJBT010000138.1 GCA_022706865.1 Bacillota bacterium | reverse complement strand
GAAAGTGTTGTGGATCATCCTATGACAAGGCCCCATGTCAATTCCGCAGCCATGACCTATGAGCTGGCATATGATCCGGAATACGAGGATTTAATGACAACCACATCACATCTTACAGGCAAGAAAATCAACAGATTTACATCGGTTCATCAAAGCACCGGGGATTTGATAAAGAAAGTCAAGATGCTTAGAATGATAGGACAAAAAACAGGCACCTGCTTCCAGAGATGTGTCGGTTTTGACGCAATGAATTCAACATTTATAACGACATATAAGGTTGACCGGGAATGCGGCACCGATTATCATGAAAGGTTTAAAAAGTATCTTGAATATGTTCAGGAAAATGACCTTATGATTGCAGGCTCCATGACGGACCCAAAGGGGGACAGAAGTAAAAAGCCCGGTCAGCAGGAAGACCCCGACCTCTATGTCCATATTGTTGAAAAAAGAGAGGACGGCATAGTGGTAAGAGGAGCGAAGGCTCACCAGACAGGCATGGTCAATTCCCATGAAATGCTGATACTTCCAACCACCAACCTTGGTGAGGAAGATAAGGATTATGCGGTTGCAGCAGCTATACCCGTGGATGCGCCGGGAGTCGTCCATATTTTCGGGAGGCAGACCAACGACCAGAGAAGGCTTACAGGGGATATAGACACAGGAAACTCCGAATATGCAATAGTCGGAGGGGAAACTCTCACAATACTCAATGATGTTTTTGTACCCTGGGACAGAGTGTTCATGTGCGGGGAATACAAGTATGCGCAGGAATATGTGGAAACCTTTGCGGCATATCACAGGCAGAACTACGGCGGGTGCAAGGTCGGGCTTGCGGATGTAATAATAGGTGCAACTGCCGCTATGGCGGAGTTTAACGGCGTGCCCAAGGCTTCCCATATAAAGGACAAATTAATAGATATGATAAACATGGCAGAAACAATGTATAATTGTTCAATTGCATGCTCCTGTGAAGGCTGTAAGACCCCGGCAGGCTCATATTATGTAAACACCCTGCTGGCAAATACCGTAAAGCTGAACTGTACCAAATACATGTATGAAATATCAAGGCTTGCCCATGACATAGCGGGAGGGTTTATTGCAACCCTGCCTTATGAGGCAGATTATAAGGACCCTGTGACAAGAGAGTATATTGATAAATATCTGAAGGCAAATCCGGAGGTTCCGACGGAACACAGAATAAGGCTTGCAAGGTTGATCGAGAATATGACGGGAGGCACTGCTCTTGCTGAATCAATGCACGGCGCAGGTTCTCCCCAGGCCATGAAGGTAATGATATACAGGGAATCCAATATGGAGCATAAAAAGAAGCTCGCAAAGAAGCTTGCAAAAATAGATAAATAAAAGGAGAGGACAAAACATGAAAGAAGTAGTAATTGTCAGCGGTGCCAGAACCGCTACAGGCAAATTCGGAGGAACACTAAGCAATATACCCGCTCCTGAACTTGGAGGCATCGCCCTTAAAGAGGCTGTAAAGCGATCAGGCATTGATGGGAGTACGATTGATGAAGTTATCATAGGTACTCACTTTCAAGCCGGAATAAAAGCAAATTCCGCAAGGCAGGCAGCGATATATGCAGGATTGCCCGTTGAGATTCCGGCATTTACCCCTAATAAGAACTGCGGTACCGGCCTTAAGGCAATAAATCTTGCAGCGCAGTCAATACAGGTCGGCGACAATGAGATAGTCGCTGCAGGGGGATGCGAAACAATGAACAAGATCCCCTATTTGTTGAGCAATGCAAGATTCGGATATAAGATGGGCCCGGGAGAACTGCTGGACGGAATGCTGTATGACGGCCTTGTTGACCCCTTTGTAAATTATCATATGGGTATCACCGCTGAAAATGTGGCTGAAAAATGCGGCATTACAAGAGAGATGCAGGATGAATTTGCATTAAGAAGCCATACTCTTGCTGCAAAAGCATGGAGTGAGGGAAAATTTGATGCGGATATAGTACCTGTCACCATACCTCAAAGAAAAGGCGACCCTATAGTTTTTGACAGGGATGAAACCTTCAGGGAAAATGCAAAAATAGAAGACTACAGCAAGCTCAAGCCTGCTTTCAAAGCCGGCGGAACGGTTACGGCAGGAAATGCCTCCGGGATAAACGACGGAGCGGCTGTTGTAATTATGATGTCCGGAGATAAAGCAAAGGAACTGGGCCTTAAGCCTTTGGCAAAATATGTTGCTTCTGCTTCTGCGGGAGTTGAACCGGCTATTATGGGATATGCGCCTGTATATGCAGTTCAGAAGCTATTGAATAAAACCGGCCTTAAGAAGGAAGACATCGGTTTGTTTGAATTAAATGAGGCATTTGCTGCACAGGCTGTTGCCTGTGTTAAGGATTTGGGATTGAATCCTGATATAGTAAATGTTAATGGCGGAGCGATAGCACTGGGACATCCGGTGGGATGCACGGGAGCAAGGCTTGCCATTACACTCATCGGTGAAATGAGAAGAAGGGGAGTAAGATACGGTATCGTAAGCCTGTGCATAGGCGGCGGACAAGGCATAGCTACATTATTCGAGCTTTGTGAATAATAAAAATATATAAAAGGGAAGGGGTATTATAATGGCGGTTAAAAATATATTTATCGTAGGTACGGGTGTCATGGGCAGCGGGATTGCCCAGACGGCAGCCCTGTCAGGCTATGATGTGACTATGGTAAGTGTCAGGAGCTTTTCTGCTCCCGATAAGACCGAGGACTTTGCCAAAAAGTCCCGCGACAAAATAGAAAAGAATTATGCCAGGCTGGTAGAGAAGGGCAAAATCAGTCAGGAGGATATGGATGCAGCCATGAGCAGGCTGAAGACTACGGCAAAGCTTGAAGATGTGGCTTTCTGCGATTTGGTCATTGAAGCGGCAAGTGAAGATGTGGAAGTTAAGAAAGGTATATTTAAGAAGCTTGATGAATTATGCGGCGAAAATACCATAATAGCAAGCAATACTTCCTCCATATCCATTACAGAGCTGGCGGCGGCAACAAAGAGAGCCGGCAAGGTAGTAGGAATGCATTATTTCAATCCAGTACCCGTAATGAAGCTTCTTGAAATTGTGCAAGGATATGAAACATCCGAAGATACGATAAATATTGCAAAAGAAGTCGGGGAAAAGATGGGAAAAGTCAGCGTCGTATCAAAGGACAAGGCCGGCTTTATAGTAAACAGGCTCCTGGATCCTATGCTGAACGAGGCAGTATACCTTCTGGACGAGGGTGTTGCATCGGCTGAAGATATTGATAAAGCAATGGTGAACGGCTGCAACCATCCTATGGG
>JAKJBT010000137.1 GCA_022706865.1 Bacillota bacterium | reverse complement strand
TCGGAATCTGCAACGGATTCCAGGTGCTTATAAAGCTGGGGCTTCTGCCCTACGGCGAGATCAGGGAGATGGACGAAAGCTCACCGACCCTGACCTTCAACAAAATTGGGCGGCATGTATCCTGTATTGTAAGGACAAAGGTGGCATCTTCACTGTCTCCATGGCTCAGCAAGTCCAAAGCCGGAGATATTCACACCATAGCAGTATCCCATGGGGAAGGAAGGTTTGCAGCAAGCAGGGAGATTATGGATGGGCTTATAAAAAACGGCCAGGTTGCTACACAGTATGTTGATTTAAACGGCAATCCGACATATGATTCTGCCTTTAATCCAAACGGCTCCATAGAAGCCGTAGAAGGAATAACAAGTCCTGACGGAAGGATTTTCGGCAAGATGGGGCATTCGGAAAGAACCGGGGCCGACATCGGAAAGAATATACCCGGAGACAAGGAGCAGCTGATATTCAAGGCAGGAGTGGAATATTTCAGCTGATTAAATAAATAGCAATAAAAAGGAGTGATGCTTGTGTCTTCAGATAAACCAAAGGCTGCGGTCATAATGGGCAGTGATTCGGATCTGCCTGTCGTAAGAAAGGCAATTGAGGTTTTAAAGGCTTTTGAGATTGACTTTGAGGTTAATGTAATATCCGCACACAGGACACCGGATAGAGCTGCGGAATATGCAAAAAGGGCGGAAGAAAGCGGTTTTGAGGTTATAATTGCTGCGGCAGGGAAGGCGGCGCATCTTCCCGGGGTCTTGGCGGCATTCACAACTCTTCCGGTTATAGGGATACCCATAAAATCGTCAGTCTTGGACGGCTTGGATTCCCTTCTGTCAATAGTTCAGATGCCTTCAGGAATACCTGTGGCTACCGTTGCTGTTGACGGCGCAGAAAACGCAGGGCTTCTGGCAGTTCAGATTTTGTCGGTAAAGTATGGTTATTTAAGGGATAAGCTTAAGGCTCATAAGGAAAAGATGAAACAGGACGTAATTAAAAAGGATGAGAAGATTAAAGAGGAGGTTTTCTAATGAAAAGGCTGGAAATGATATATGAAGGAAAAGCAAAAAAAGTATACAAAACAGATGATGAAGCACTGTATATAGTTGAGTACAAAGACGATGCGACGGCATTCAACGGCCTTAAGAAAGGAACCATAACAAATAAGGGTATCATGAACAACAGGATATCGGAAAAGCTCTTCAGCCTCCTTGAAGAAAAAGGCGTAGACACTCATCAGGTTGAAAGAATAAGTGACAGGGAGGTAGTCGTAAAGAAGGTAAAAATAATTCCTCTGGAAGTGCTGGTCAGGAATTATGCCGCCGGCTCCCTTTCAAAGAGATTAGGCCTTGAGGAAGGCGTGAAGCTTAATTCCACAGTGCTGGAGTTTTCCTACAAGAATGACGAACTTGGAGATCCCATGGTAAACGATTATCATATAAAGGCGATAGGTATAGCGACAGAGCAGGAAGTAGCAAAAATTACGGAAATGGCTCTGAAAATCAATGAGATCCTGAGTGAATATATGCTTACCAAAGGCATTCTGCTGGTGGATTTCAAGCTTGAATTCGGCAAGACCCCCGACGGAAAAATAATCCTGGCAGATGAAATTTCTCCGGATACCTGCAGGCTTTGGGATGCAGTAACTCTTGAAAAGATGGATAAGGACAGGTTCAGAAGGGATATGGGCAAGGTAGAAGAAGGATATATGGAAGTTGTAAGAAGGTTGTGTTAGGAGATAAGCCATGGACAAACTTAAAGAAGAGTGCGGAATAATAGGCATCTACGACAAAGGCAACATGGAAATAGAAAGCCTTACCTATTACGGCCTCATTGCCTTGCAGCACAGAGGGCAGGAGAGTGCAGGAATAGCTGTCAACAGGGACGGGGTCATAACCTGTTATAAGGAAATGGGCCTGGTGTCTGAGGTTTTTGATGACAAGATACTGAACCTTTTAAAGGGTGATATCAGTATCGGCCATGTAAGGTATTCAACAACGGGAGACAGCTTTGCCCACAATGCACAGCCCCTTTTGGTCAAGTACAAGAAGGGGAGCATAGCCCTTGCCCATAACGGGAATCTGGTGAATGCAGGTCCGGTGCGGGAAGAGCTGGAGGACCAGGGTATGATTTTTACCACCACTATAGACAGCGAGGTTATTGCAGGCCTCATAGCAAGAAGCTGCAGCAAAGGTATTGAGGATGCCATACTGGATACCATGGATATTATACGGGGCTCTTATTCCCTGGTGATAATGACCGATGACAAGCTTATAGGGGTGAGGGACAGTCACGGTCTGAGGCCGCTGGTTATAGGAAGGATAGGAAACGGTTACGTGCTGGCTTCCGAAACCTGTGCCCTGGACACCATAGGTGCAAGCTTCATGAGAGATGTCAGGCCCGGGGAGATAATCATAATTGATGAAAACGGTATGAGGAGCATACAGTGCAGATCAACAGGGAAGAAGGCCGGATGTATTTTTGAATACATTTATTTTGCAAGGCCGGACAGCGTCATGGACGGCATAAGCGTATACCAGGCCAGGGAAAAGGCAGGCAGGATACTGGCAGAGGAACAGCCTGCCGACGCGGATGTTGTTATCAGCGTGCCCGATTCAGGGACTCCTGCGGCAATAGGTTATTCGCTTCAGTCAGGAATCCCCTATGCAATAGGTCTGATAAAGAACAGATATATCGGAAGGACCTTCATACAGCCTTCCCAGGTTACCAGGGAAATAGGGGTAGCATTGAAGCTGAATCCTTTAAAGGCAAATATTGAAGGAAAACGTGTTGTAATGGTCGACGACAGCATAGTGAGAGGCACCACCAGCAGGAAGATTGTGCAGGCCCTGAAGGCTGCCGGGGCAAAAGAGGTGCATGTAAGAGTAAGCTCCCCGGTAATTACACATTCCTGCCATTTCGGCATAGAGACTTCAAACAGGGACGAACTTGTAGGTGCGACCAGTGTATTGGAAGCAATAAGGGAGAAAATAGGAGCGGACAGCCTTGGATATCTCAGCTATGACGGAATTCTGCGGTCGGTGGGAAGCACGGGTGAGGGCTTCTGTACCGCATGCTTCTCAGGAAGGTACCCTATGGATATACCGGAAAATTGCAGCAAGGATGTTTTCGAGAGGAAAAAATAATTTTGAAACAGAGGTGTGGGATCCTATGGATGATAAATTGACATACAAGGCTGCGGGAGTAGATGTGGAGGCAGGCTATGAAGCAGTGAAGCTGATGAAGCAGCATACAAAACGTACCATGATACCCGGAGTGCTTGGAGAGCTTGGCAGCTTCGGCGGGTTT
>JAKJBT010000040.1 GCA_022706865.1 Bacillota bacterium | reverse complement strand
AATAATTATAAGGAGATATTTCTTATGAAAAAAGATCATTATATTTATCCCGCAGTATTCAACTATGCGGAAGACGGAATTTCCATTATATTTCCAGATTTGCCTGGTTGTTTGCCCTGTGCATCTAATGTTGATGAAGCAATACACAATGCTAAGGAAGCCTTGGCACTCCATTTATATGGAATGGAAGAAGATAATGACTTAATACCCGAGCCTACAGCTATAAATAAGATTAAATTGAAGCCGAATCAAGCAATTGTTCTGGTTGAGGTACACATGCCCCTCTATAGGGAAGCAATAGAGAATGAATATGTCAGAAAAAACGTGACTTTACCCTATTGGCTTGAGAAACTTGCTGAAAAAAGAGGTATAAATTTTTCTCAGTTACTTCAAAAATCTTTGAAGGATGTTCTTGGTATTGAAGAGTATAAACACTCTTAAAGCTTTACTTTCCTTAGAATTTTTCCATATGGGTGAGATGCATCTTTATCTGCAACAATTTCTAATTCGCCATCAGCTATCATCTTTTTAATACGTAAGGCATACCATCCATCTCCAACTCCTAAGGGATATTTCCCCAAAATAGTCCCAATAAGTTTAGCCATAACAAATTCCTGGTCGGGTATGTTTTTAATAATGATATGGTCATAAAAATCTTCGGGAACAGAAATCAGCTTACCATTGACTAGTGCCCGCAATGGCGCATTTTCAGCTCTTAGATCATTCCAAAGACTGCTTTGCATGCGTTTTTCATTATTAGATATCTCACGTTCCAAAGTCAAGAATCTATGAAAATGACCAGGTAAAATCTCTGTCCAATCAGCGTAGGATTGTATCGTGTTATCAGAGATTTTCCAATACTCAGGCAGTGAAATAGTATTGATTTTGCATTCAATGTTTCGCAAAGCGTCACAAAGAAAAGCAAAAGCACAAGCCGAATATGGTGTATTACTTTTCCAAACTCGTATAGGTTCTCCGCTTTTTGCGTTGATAAGCAGTTTTTCAAAATCTTCACGCTGAGAGTTGAAATATCGTTCTATTTCGTTGTCCTCAAAGGTTACTGACCCAAACACTTTTTTAAATACATTTTTACGAGCTTCACTATCAATTCCGCCGGCAATATCACCTATATCCAGGTTAAATCCAATGCAGACTACATCTTTGAAATTTCCTCCAAGGGCTTTGCCTTCAAACTGTTTTTCCGATTCCTCTTCTGATGGCTTCTTACCTATATATCCGACAGCACCATTAAGCATATTTTGTTTGTTGTAGTTTTTTGCCACTTTCATTGCACCTTTTGCGCTATCACTGAATACGACTTCTAACATATAATCACCGCCTATTATATAATTATTGGGGTGTCTAAAAGACGCCCCTACGCATAATCTATATACTGTTTAAGTAATTATTGTATTCTTGCGCGGTACTAAAACCTAATTCTTTTAAATAGCAGTTGAAAGTTCCTGTTGGTACATCTTTACCACCGCTATTCTTGTTTATCATTATTCTAGCAAACTTGCCTTTTACAAAACCTTTCCATAGTATACCATTTGTTTTCGGGACACCCTTTAAGCCCAAGGCTTTACACACCCTTTCCAGGTCGCGAAAACTCGTTGTTAATATTGCCACTTCGTTTACTATACTAGGTTCAACACCCTTAATAACTCTGATTCAGTTTTACAGTAGCTAATTCTCATAAAGTAAGGATATTGCTTTTTTTGGGGATCCATTCTCATGTATAGCTCTATATCTTCAAAAAAGTCTTCCGTTAATGCCATAACGTTATCCAATACAATTCTTATAGCTTCTTCCTTTGTATCCCCACTTCCGAATGCATTTATTTCTTTTAAACAGATTTCGTGCTGCTTCGTTTCTCCATCGTATGTTATTTCAGGATTAAACTCGTATTTTTCTAATATATCTTTTAACAGGTCTGTTGAAATAATTGATACTGTCGGGCCTCCCTTTTTCACATTACCGGTTAAAACAACCTGAAAGTTGTTTATAACCTTGAAGATTATGTCAGATACATTATTTCTAAAGTCTTTAAGACCTATTATTTTCATACCCCCGATATTTTCCACGTTCATAAATCCTCCTTTTAATAAAGGCCTCGCCTCGCCTTTGTTGCCTTCCTGACTATCGTCCTTTTTAAATCTGGTTTCCCTGCAATTTTTACAATTGTTTATTTCTCTATTCCGTTTGCCATTATTTTTTTCCATATTAGTATTACCCTGCCTTTATTATAATTTTATGTTTACGTCGTGTCTATAGTGTACACTATGTATACTATCCTTTTTAAAATATTTTACTCTGATTTCATTGGGTAATAGAAAAGAATCTGCCGCTCTTTTCAATCAAGAGCGGCGGTTATTTTATCTGGAAAAATGGCTGGCATGTATTGATAACAATTTAGATACTCACTTTATTAGGGTCGGGGTGTATGTACAAAACTCATATTAGAAACCGTAAATGTACCCATTTCTTCAATATCACTATTCTCAAAAACAAATGTAAGCTCTCTCATATGCCTCCAGTTGCCGATTATATCATTAACATCCCTAAGACAAATATTTACCTCCCGAGAATTTTTAGTGAGATCAACTATATATTCGCCTATTTTAGTCAGTTCTTTATCCGGAAATCTATTTTTGAATTCTACCTTCATGGCTTTAATAGTTCTGAGTGCGTCTACTCTAAATGAAAGAGAGCTATTATTGGCAATTAATCCTGTCCAGTCAGTATCTCTCAAATCGAAATAAAAACCTACATAATTTGGGTTTGATGTACTGAAATCTATTTTTATTCTAATCCTTTCATTGTCACTTTGCAGGATGCGCAGTGTATTTGAATTGCCATCCGCATGAAAAGCATAGCATCTCGTGTAATCAGGTAATGGGGGAAGCTCAGCATGTATTTGACCAATATTGAATAATGTTTCTTTAAACTCAGTCTCAGCATCTATTTTTTGAGTCAAGTTTATTTTACGGCTTATTTTTGATAAATCCGTATCTCTTTTTATATTCTCCACAAATTCAGATATACTTTCCTTATCTCTTAGGTCAACAAACCATGCTTGTATTCCCATAAGCGGAGACTCTAATAAATCTTCAAACTTGCATGGAGCAACTAATATCAGCGTTATATTCTTATCTAACCCCCAAGCTGCACCCAATTCGCATAAACAATATCTTCTTTTTAATGATCCTGGTGTAATCATAATAATTGCTCTATCACATTCCGTTATTATTTTCCTTATATAATCATTGAAGTTAACTCCTGTCGGAATTATATTTCTGCCTACATAGCAGTTATACATTTGCTCCAAATCAATTTCATACATTTTATTTAGAAAAGCCATTAAGCTGTCCACAAGTTCTCTGTCTTCCTTCGAACACCCGAAAAACAATCTCATCTCCACAAACCCCCTTCTATTATTTAGGTATTTTCCAATATTATACTATTTGATTTAATATATTAGTACATCATAATTGAATCTGTCCATTATTTCCAAGATTACATCTATCTTTCAACATATGAAGTTATTACAGTTAACTATGCAATCAATATGTATACCACCCCCCCAAATGTTGTTATTGACTCCTGCTCTATCCGTTTGCCTCCCGAACAATAACATCAATTACCTCAAGGTAATTTATATTATTCGCTTTTTATTTCCATAATCCTCCATAAATGTTAAAATAATATCTGACAAAATTATAATCAATATATCTGCAAGCATAAACCTTTATCAGGTGCTTCTGAATGCCTTAAAGGATAAACTGGGCATTGGGGAATACAAATAGCCGTCATTCTTTTCCAATTAAGAATGACGGCTATTTTTTATGTTCTAAAGTTCAGTGCCTGGAACTTATCCTTTTCTGCTATGTGAGAAATAATGTGACATTACCCCATTGGCTTGACGACTTTTTCTAAAATAACCCCTAAAGATGGCTGTTAGCAAGCAAGACAAGGTGTGCAAGGCTAAAAACTCGGAGCGCGGAGTAGAATAGATTGTATTTATCTTTAGTTTAGTTATTGTTATAACCAAAGATTCTTGTTTGCAAAGTTTCTTTCCACCATGATTCTCTTTCTAATACGACTTGGTCATCTACTTTTGCATTGTAATTTTCAAGAATAGAAAAGTGAAAGTTAGCTTTTATGTAATCAAAACCTTTATTTTTCACCAATTCTTGTAATTCAACATTCCCACCATGACCATTAGTTACATAACTTCTCCATCGTTGTAACAGCATTCCATAATCACTTGTAGCAGATCCTACATACATTTTTCCATTGCTTTTATCTGTCAGTAAATATACTGCTTTTTGATTTTCAAGTGCCGCAATCCAGTCAGACTTGCCACTCTTTATAATTGATTCCAATTGCTTAAAGGATACCCTGACCTTATCATATCCGGGAAAATTCTCGCCACCATATAATGAAGGCAGAATTTCCTTAACATTACTGTTATCAATATATTTTGAGAGATTAAAGGTATATCGTGCAAAGGTATTCCCTTTGACCAGTTTAATAACTAGTCTGCCAAAATAAGGCTTATATTTATCAAATATTTTTACTTTTGCCCATGTGTTTTCCGGCACTTCAATAACTTCAGCTGCTGAAGTAAAAAGCCACTCATTTTCCCTTATTCTTACGAAGCTAAAAACCCATTGTCCTGGACTAAAGTTCCTGTTCTTACCGTACCAACCCCAGTATCCACACTCAGGACAAGTTCCATTTATCTTATCCATGTCGCTGCAATAAAGCCAAAGATTAATATAAGCTTCTCCTCCATTACCTGCCTGCATATTAAGTTCGATCTTACTATTTAAAATTTCATCGTTACTCAGCCCTAAAATATCATTCAGCTTTATATTATGCATGCATTTTCCCCCCTTCAGCAAGTTGAAAACATGTTATCAGAATATCCTTAGTAGTCTTCAGGTGTCTCAAGAGATATAGCTCCTATCTTTCCTCCCCGGAACTCATCCAGCAGCATTGTGGAAGCTCTCAGTAGGTCAACTTCTCCTCCTGCTATTATGCAGCCTCTTTTTCTGCCTATACGTTCCAGAAGCTCTTCCGATGAAATACCTTCCGGTATATCCTCCAGCTTATATCTGCTCTTCAGCTTTTCCGGAAACTTCTCTGCCAATACCTGAAGCAGATTTTGAGCCAGTTCATTGACATCCAATATCTCATCCTTTATTGCTCCGGTAAAGGCAAGATACATTCCGGCCCTTTTATCTTCGAATTTGGGCCACAGGATTCCCGGTGTGTCCAGAAGTTCAAGTTCGTTGCTAACCTTTATCCATTGCTTTGATTTTGTAACCCCCGGCCTGTCTCCGGTCTGAGCCGCGCTTCTTCCTGCTATCCTGTTAATGAACGTTGACTTTCCGACATTCGGTATTCCGATTATAAGAGCCCTGGTTGTCTTTACCAGCAGCCCCTTGCTCTTCAGCCTGTCAAGCTTTTCCTTCATAAGCTGTTTAGATGCAGACAGTACATTCTTGAGTCCATTGCCTTTCAAAGAATTAACCAATATCGCCCTAGTGTTTTCCTGGTTGAAATATTCCAACCACTTTGCATTAATTGAAGGATCAGCCAGATCGCTTTTATTCAGCACAATTATCCGTTTTTTATTCCCGACAATCTCATCAACTTCAGGGTTCCTGCTGCTCATTGGAATTCTTGCATCCAGAAGCTCTATTACGATATCAACCAGCTTCAGCTCTTCTGTTATTTTTCTCTTTGCTTTGGCCATATGCCCCGGATACCATTGAATGTTCATATGTATCACTCCAATAAAAAACAAAAAGGGCTATTAAGCCCCTTTTATCTTATTTCCTTAATCTTAGCACGCTTGCCTACTCTGCCTCTCAAGTAGTTGATTTTGGCTCTTCTTACTTTACCTTTTCTTACGACTTCAATCCTGTCCAGTTTCGGTGAGTGTAAAGGGAAGGTTCTTTCCACACCCACACCATAAGAAATCCTTCTTACGGTAAAAGTCTCTGACAGTCCACCACCCTGTCTTTTCATAACAATACCTTCGTACACCTGAATTCTTTCTCTGTTTCCTTCTTTAACCTTAACGTGCACTTTTACAGTGTCTCCTACGTTAAAATCAGGTATATCATTTCTAAGCTGTTCGCTTTCTATTACTTTAATCAAATCCATCACAATGTCCCTCCTTCCATCATAGACGTTCATGTACAATAATAATTCATGCAATTCATATTAACTGCATCGGTGCTTTTACAGCGGAACGCCCGTAATAACGTTAAAAGTATACCATAAGGCAAGCATTGATGCAAGTGCTTAAGAGAATTATTTGCATTCCTCTTTTATCTTATCCAAAAGCCTCATGTCCTCCTCGGACAATTCTGCTTCTGCAAGCAGATCCGGCCTTCTTTCCCATGTCCTTTTCAAGGATTGATATCTTCTCCATTTCTCTATGTTTTCATGATGCCCCGAAAGTAAAACCTCCGGCACAGGCATTCCCATAAATACAGGAGGCCTTGTATACTGAGGATACTCCAGCAAGCCCTGGTTGAAGGATTCCACTGTGTAAGAGGCATCTTCCTTAAGTACTCCTGGAATAAGCCTGCAGGTTGCGTCTACCACTGCCATGGCTGCAATTTCCCCGCCGGTCAGCACAAAATCCCCTATGGAAATTTCCTCATCCACAAGTGCTTCATTAACTCTCTCATCTATTCCCTCATAATGCCCGCATAAAATCGTAAGATTCTTATATGAGCTTAGCTCCTCGGCTTTGGCCTGGTCAAAGGTCCTTCCCTGTGGGCTCATAAGTACTATGTGAGGCTTTTCCCCCAGCTCTGCACTTATTGCTTCCACTGCATCAAATATCGGCTGGCACTGCATAATCATTCCCAGGCCGCCGCCATAGGGATAATCGTCCACTTTCCTGTGCTTGTTATCCGAATAATCCCTTATGTTATGAAATTCAAGCTTTATCAGCTGCTTTTCCACCGCTCTTCCAATAATGCTCTCTTTCAGAACGGCTTCAAACATCTCCGGAAAAAGAGTCAGTATATCTATCCTCATCTATATCAAACCCTCTGGCATTTCTACCAAGATTTTCTTGTTCTCTAAATCAATTTTTTTGACTATATCCTTTAGGGCAGGTATCAAAATATCCTTCCCGGAAGATTCAATTACATAGACATCATTGCTTCCGGTCTGCAGCACATCCTTGACAGTACCAATAAGCAGGCCTTTTTCATCATACACTTCCAAACCTATCAAATCGCATATGAAATACGAATCCTTAGGAAGCTTTACTGCTGATTTCCTATCAACCTTTATATATGAGCCTCTAAGCTTATTTGCCGCTTCTTCCGAGTCAATACCTTCAAGCTTAACAGCAGCTGTACTTCTTAAGAATTTGATGCTTTCCACTTTGTATTTGACAAGCCCGTCATTTTCTTCCACATATACCTCTTTGAGCTTTTCAAACCTGCTGATGTCATCAGTCAGGGGAAATACTTTTACTTCCCCCCGAAAGCCGTGTGTGTTTATAATTTGTCCTATACTCAAGTATTCCAGCATTTTCATCTACTCCTGCAAATAATCAGGTAAAGACCCAAAAAGAATTAATGCCCATAGTATATGAAAGCATGCTTCCATATACTATGGAAAAATCAAAGAATATTTATAGTATCTCTACTATTACCTTTTTATCCAGCTTTGCTGAACTGGATTTTACAACGGTTCTTATTGCTCTTGCAATTCTTCCGTTCCTTCCAATGACCTTACCCATGTCCTCGGGAGCAACTGTCAGCTCCAGAACAATTGATCTTTCATTTTCTGTTTCTCTTACCTTAACCATTTCAGGGTGGTCAACAAGGGCTTTTGCTATTACCTCTACCAGCTCTTTCAATTGCAACACTCCTAAAGGATATTTGTTCCATTTAATTAACCTTCAATTATTCCGCTTTTCTTTAAAAGCGACCTAACTGTGTCTGATGGTTGAGCTCCGCAATTCAGCCACTTCTTCGCCTTTTCAGCATCTATCTTGATTTCTGCCGGTTCAGTGATAGGGTTATAATATCCGATTTCCTCGATGAACTTGCCATCTCTTGGAGATCTTGAATCAGCAACTACCAATCTATAGAAAGGTGCTTTTTTTGCTCCCATTCTCCTCAATCTGATTTTAACTGACATTGAATTCACCTCCTTAAAAACTGAATTATCTTATAATGCTTTTTATTTAAAGAAAGGCATTTTCATTTTACCCTTCTTCATATCTTTTTCCATTCCTGCAAACTGTTTCATCATCTTTTTCGACTGTTCATAATTCTTCATGACCCTATTGACATCCTGTATGCTTGTTCCGCTGCCTGCAGCAATCCTTTTTCTCCTGCTGCCGTTTATTATATCAGGATTATGCCTTTCCTTCTTTGTCATCGACCTGATAATTGCCTCTACCTTTACAAGCTCCCTGTCATCAACCTCCATACCTTTGAGCTTGCTTGGGTTCATTCCCGGGAGCATTTCAAGTATAGAGCTTAACGGCCCCATCTTCTTCATTTGCTGAAGCTGATCAAGAAAATCATCGAAGGTAAACTGCTGAGTTCTGATCTTTCTCTCCAGTTCAATGGCCTTCTGCTCATCAAAGGCAGACTGTGCTTTCTCAATCAGGCTCAGCACATCTCCCATTCCAAGGATTCGTGAAGCCATTCTGTCTGGATGAAAAGGTTCCAGGTCATTCAGCTTCTCGCCCATACCGGCAAATTTGATTGGCTTTCCTGTAATTGCCTTTACTGATAATGCCGCACCGCCTCTTGTGTCTCCATCCAGCTTGGTCAGAATCACTCCGTCAATACCAAGCTTTTCATTGAAGCTTTCGGCGACATTTACGGCGTCTTGTCCTGTCATTGAGTCAACAACAAGGAGTATCTCGGTAGGCTTTGTATTCTCTTTGATATCCGCCAGTTCATCCATTAACTCTTCATTTATATGAAGTCGTCCTGCCGTGTCTATTATTACAACATCGTTGCCGTTTTTTAATGCATGTGCAACTGCAGCCTTGGATATATCCACCGGGCTCACTTTATCGCCCATGGCAAATACTTCTATCCCTGCCTGCCCTCCTACCACTTGGAGCTGTTTGATTGCTGCAGGCCTGTATACGTCTCCGGCAACCAGAAGTGGATTCTTTCCCTGTTTTTTAAGTATCAGCCCAAGTTTTCCGCAGGTAGTCGTCTTTCCGGCTCCCTGCAATCCTACCATCATAAGAATAGTAGGAGGTTTTGATGAGAAGATGATTTTGCTGTTGGTGCTTCCCATAAGCTCTGTCATCTGTTCATTTACTATCTTTATTACCTGCTGGCCGGGGGTCAGGCTGTCCAATACCTCTTGCCCTACCGCCCTTTCTGTCACTTTGGTTATGAATTCCTTTACCACCTTAAAGCTTACATCAGCTTCCAGAAGTGCCATCTTTACCTCTCTCATGGCATCTCTGACATCTTTTTCGTTTAATTTTCCGGCTCCTCTGAGCTTTTTCAGTGTATTCTGCAGTTTTTCGGCTAAACCTTCAAAAGCCAAACATCTCACCTCATTTTGCCCCGCTGTGTGCTCTTAGCCAGTGCAGGGTCAATGCATTCAATTATTATTCATATTATATTGCTGATATACTCTTTTATATCATTAAGCTTATTTTTTATATTATCTCTGTCATATCCATCTTCATCTATCAATTCTTCAAGCATTTCAATTATCTTCTCCATACTTTGCTTTTGCTTCAGAAACCTATCCACAAGGCCAAGCTTTTCCTCGTATTGATACAGAGTCCTTTCAGCCCTTTTCAAAGTGTCATAAACCCCTTGTCTGCTTATGCCCTGTTGTTCTGATATTTCACCCAGAGAGAGATCATTGTTGTAATACATGTCAACTATCTCAATCTGCTTCTCTGTAAGCAGCTGACCGTAAAAATCAAACAACAATGCTATTTGTACAAGCTTGTCGTACATATTTCTACCCCATAGTTCCATAAAAAATATCAATGTAAAGGCTGTGACCTTTACATTGATATTTTATATTAACATTATATATTTGTCAACAAATTTATTAGTTTTCCTCGAACAATGCATTTACAAAGTCTGAAGCTGAAAATTCCTGCAGATCGTTTACTTTCTCTCCAACCCCTATAAACTTGACAGGTATATCCAATTCCGACTTTATCGCAATTATTATTCCACCCTTTGCCGTTCCGTCAAGCTTTGTAAGTACCAATCCGTTTATATCCGCTGCTTCTTTGAAAAGCTTTGCCTGGGATATGGCATTCTGGCCGGTAGTGGCATCAAGTACCAGAAGAGTTTCTCTGTTCGCTTCGGGGTATTCTCTTTCTATTATTCTGGATATCTTCTTCAGTTCTTCCATCAGGTTCTTTTTGTTGTGCAGCCTGCCGGCAGTATCGCATATTAGTATGTCTGCCTTCTTGGATTTTGCTGAGTTTATCGCATCATATATCACAGCTGCAGGGTCAGCCCCTTCCTGATGCTTTATTACATCAACCCCGATCCTTTTGCCCCATATTTCAAGCTGGTCTATTGCAGCGGCCCTGAAGGTATCCGCTGCAGCAATAATCACCTTCTTGCCGGACTTTTTCATTTTTGAAGCAATCTTTCCTATAGATGTCGTTTTGCCTACTCCATTTACACCAATAACAAGTATTATAACCGGAGTCTGTTCCCCGAGCCTCTCTGTGCTTTCTCCCATAATGGCAAGTATCTCCTGCTTGAGAAGCTCCTTTACCTCAGATGGGGCTTTGATATTCTGCTCCTTGACTCTGTCTCTGAGTTTGTCCAATATCCTCATGGTAGTTGAAACACCTACGTCAGAGGTAATCAATATTTCCTCCAGCTCTTCAAAAAGCTCTTCATCTACGCTCTTAAAGCTTGCAAGAACCCCATTCAGCTTCCCTGTTATGTTATTTCTTGTTTTTGCAAGCCCATTTTTAAGCCGTGAAAAGAAAGAAGCTTCCTCTTCTGTTTCTTTCTCTTCTGACGGTCCAAGTCCTTCTATTTCCTCATTTTCAATTTCTTCTTCAAGTATTGCTTCAATCTCTTCATCGGTCAGCTGCTCCGTCTCTTCAGTCTGTATTTCTTCCTGCTCATTCTCCTGACCTCTGTTAAAAAGCTTTTTAAATAATCCCGCCATAAATATTTGCTCCTTTAACTTACTTTATCCTCTAATCTAACGGATACCAGTTTGGATACTCCGCTGTCTTCCATACTCACACCATATAGGCAGTCCGCGCATTCCATGGTTCCCTTTCTGTGAGTTACAACAATGAACTGGGTAGTCACCGAGAAGTTCACAAGGAACTCTGCAAACCTGTCTACATTGGCATCATCAAGGGCCGCATCGATTTCGTCCAGAACACAGAAAGGTGCAGGCTTCATTTTGAGTATACCGAATAGCAGGGCTATTGCCGTAAGCGCCCTTTCTCCCCCTGACAGCAGCAATAGGTTTTGCAGCTTCTTTCCCGGTGGTTTTGCTATTATTTCTATCCCTGATCCCAGTACATCATCCTCATCCGTCAGTACCAATTCCGCATGTCCTCCGCCAAAAAGCTGTTTGAACACCTGGTTGAAATTTTCATTTATCTTGTTGAATTCCGTAATGAATTGAAGCTTCATATTTTCTTCTATTTCAGCGATAACGGAAATAAGGTTTTCCCGGGCTTTTGAGAGATCCTCCACCTGAACGCTGAGGAATGTGTGGCGCTCTTTAAGCTTCTCATACTCCTCAATTGCATTTACATTTACAGTGCCCATTTCCCTGATATCATTCTTCAGTTCCTCACAGTGCTTTGCAGCCCATGTAAGACTCAAGCTTGAATCCCTAAAGCCTTCCGCTTTGCTGTAATTCATTTCATAGGTCTCCAACAGCTTCATTTCAATGCTCTCCAGCTCTATCTCGGTTCTGGCCTGCTGCATTTCAACCTTATGAAGGTCTGCCTGCAGAGCAGCTATATCATTGCTGTAATCCTTCATATCTGATTCAAGCTTGCTCAAATCTTCACATATTGAAGATTTCTCCATCTCTTTGTCATTATGAAGCTTATGCTTTTCTTCAGCTTCCCTGACAGTTCTGTCTATTACAGCTTTCTTTTCTTCCAGATCATATGACAATGCTTTTATTTCTGCTTGCTGTCTTTCTATTTCAGCATTGTTTGATTTTATTTCCTCCTCTAATTCTGTTACTCTCTCCTCCATGCTTTTTATGGAGTGCTCTACGGTCTTTTTATTATGCTCAACAGATGCCAGTTTTATTTTCAGCTCTGTTATCTCATCGTTATACTCATCCCTTACTTCCTTGAACTGCTTCATCTGCTCCTGAAGCTCCGATATCTGTGCTTCAACAGCTTCCTTTTCCTTTTCAACGGCCTCAGCCTTTTCCTTGTTCTCAGAAATAATCTTATTTGTTTCGTTATACTCCTTCTCCAGGTCCCCAAGGTCTTTAAGATTTATTGATATTCTGTCCTGAATAACCTGGATATCGTTTTTCAGATTGTCACACCTGTTCCTGTAATTATTAATGTCTATCTGCAGGGAATGAAGTATTTCCGTCTTGAACTCTATATCCCCGCTCATATCCGCTGCTTGCCTTTTAAATTCTCCAAGCTTCCGGCTGAGTTCCTCAAGCTCTTTCTGCTTTTCATCATGCTTAACCTTCAGTGCTTCTATTTCGCTTTTTCTGGTCAAAACCGAGCTTGAAGAAGACTGCAGGCTTCCTCCGGTTATTGAGCCTCCTGCGTTTATTATCTCTCCTGAAAGGGTTACTATTTTATATTCATATCCTGCGGCTTTGGCAAGCTTTATTGCCGCATCAATATCCTCAACAACCGCTACCCTTCCCAACAGGTTCTTCATAATGCTGTCGACTTTTGGGTCATATCCGATAAGGTCGGATGCAACTCCCACGAATCCCTTCATATTGAAAAGCTTTTCCTCAGCCTTATTGAAAAACCTGGGTTTTACTGAGCTTATGGGCAGAAAGGTTGCCCTCCCCGTCTTATGCTCCTTTAAGTATTCTATCAGAAGCTTTGCATCATCCTCTGTATTTGTTATTATGCTCTGCACAGAGCCTCCGAGCGCAATTTCGACAGCAGTTACATACTGGGATGGAACTTTTATCATTTCACCTACGACACCGCAGAACCCTTTTGTTACCTTGTCATGTTCCGCCATGAGCACCTTTACTGCTCTGCTGTATCCGCCGTGATCCCTCTCCATATCATCAAGAGCCTTAAGTCTTGAAAACAAGGCTTCTTTCTCTGCCTTCAGCTTTCCTTCCTTATCCTCCAGCAACAGAACTTCGCTCTCGCATTCCTGCTTCTTCCCTTTTATTTCCTCTATCTGTGCCTTGCAGTCATCAATTTTCCTTCCGAAGTCATCCAATTCTTCAAGGGATTTGTCATACTGCTTCTTTTTATCCTTCTGCTGCAGTTCAAGCAGGTTCACATCCCCTTCTACCTGGCTTTTCCTCTTATTTATATTTTCTATGAATACATTTGTGCTGTTTATTTTGCTTTTCAGTTCCGAATAATTGTTAATAAGGCTTATGAATTTTTGCTGTTTATCACTTAAATCCGATTCAAGGTCATTTATAGCCTTGAAGTTTGATTCAAAGTCAGCAGTTCTTTCATTGATTTTGTTATATACCTCAGTATAAGCAGTGTTAAGTTCAACAAGTTTAAATCTGTTCTGTTCAATACCCTGCCTTGACTCTGCAAGTTCATTCTCAAGCTCTTCGCCATTTTTACCTAGCTTTAAGGTGTTCTCCTCAAGATTATTTATTCTTACCTGAAGAACATTGCATTCCCCTTCCATTTTTTCTTTGCTGTTTTCCAGGTGGTGAATATCCTCGCTCAGCTTGTCAATGCTTGTCTCTATATCATTCAGGACACTTTTCAGTTCATTTTGCTTAAGCTCCAGCTGTTGGGCTGAGGAATTCTTGGCATTTATCAGGCTCTGTATGTTTTCTGCCTCCTGCTTTGCATTCATAAGCCTGGTTCGGAATTTATCAATACTGTTCAGCATAATATTTATTTCAATTATTTTCAATTCTTCCAGAATGCTTCTATAGCGTTTTGCGACTTCTGCCTGCTCCCTGAGAGGCTCCAGCTGTGACTGCAGTTCATCAATTATGTCACTCAGCCTTACTATGTTCTGATTTGTCTGCTCCAGCTTTTTCTCGGCCTCGTGTTTTCTTGTCTTGTATTTTACTATCCCTGCGGCTTCTTCAAATACATTTCTCCTGTCCTCCGATTTATTGCTGAGTATCTCGTCAATCCTTCCCTGTCCGATTATGGAGTAACCGTCTCTTCCTATTCCTGTATCCATGAACAATTCATAGATATCCTTAAGCCTGCATGCGGTCTTGTTTATAAAGTATTCACTTTCACCTGACCGATACATTCTCCGCATAATATTAATCTCTGTATAATCTACCGGTATCTTTCTGTCGCTGTTGTCAATGCATAAGGAAACTTCAGCAAATCCGAGAGCTTTTTCGCTGTCGCTGCCGGCAAAAATAACATCCTCCATCTTGTTTCCTCTTAAGGCCTTTACACTTTGCTCTCCCAATACCCATCTTATTGCATCGGAAATATTGCTTTTGCCGCTCCCGTTAGGGCCGACTATGGCATTTATAGTGTTACCGAAGCTGAGTTCAATTTTTTCCGCAAAGGACTTAAAACCATGTACCTCAAGCTGTTTCAAATACAAATCAGGTCACTCCCGAACAACAGATTTTTACCAATATATTTTAACATACCTTGTCCACATATGCTATAGTATATAGGTCACGGGCAAAACAAAAAGCCCAATATCCATAATGATAATAGGCTTTCAGAAAATTAGTTTATTAAGTTATCTTGGTTCTACAATGAACTTTATTGCAGTCCTATCCTCCCCATCAATCTGTATTTCTGAAAATGCCGGGACTACTACCAGGTCTATACCGTTTGGTGCTACAAAACCTCTGGTGATTGCTATTGCTTTAACTGCTTGATTTACAGCACCTGCACCAACTGCCTGTATTTCAGCTGTCGCTCTGTCCCGTAGTACAGCCGCGAGAGCTCCGGCAACTGATTTTGGTTGTGAATGAGCTGATACTTTTAGTACCTCCATTTT
>JAKJBT010000039.1 GCA_022706865.1 Bacillota bacterium | reverse complement strand
TTCTAGCCATATCCAGTATTCGGTCAATACCGGCAACCAGCGCCAGGCCTTCAAGGGGCAACCCGACAGTCTGCAGCACCATTGTAAGCATTATAAGCCCCGCTCCGGGAACACCTGCTGTTCCTATAGAGGCAAGGGTAGCGGTCAATACAATAGTGGCCTGCTGTGCTATAGTAAGATCCAAACCGTATACGTTAGCGATAAAAAGTGCACATATCCCTTGATATAAAGCAGTACCGTCCATGTTTATAGTTGCACCCAAGGGTAATACAAAGCTGCTTATACTCTTTGGAACACCGAGATTCTCCTCGGTACACTGCATATTAACCGGCAGGGTTGCACTGCTGCTGCAGGTTGTAAACGCAATAGCCTGAGCAGGGAAAATACCTTTGAAGAATTTCATGGGACTGAACTTTGCAAATACCATCAGGGTGCCGGAGTATACCAGAGCAGCATGGAGTGCGCAGCCCACATAAACAACAATGATTACACTCAAGAGCGGCAGCAGCACCTTGGGTCCATTTGAAGCAACAACCGGAGTAATGAGGGCAAATACCGCATAAGGAGCAAGGGTCATGATTCCGCCTGTAATCTTATATGAGATTTCCGCAAGGGAGTCAAAGAAGTCAAATACCGGCTTGCCTTTATCTCCCAATACTACTATTCCGCTGCCCAGTATCAATGCAAATGCGATTATTTGGAGCATATTGCCGTCAGATGCTGCCTTTATCGGATTGGTAGGTATAATATTAAGCAATGTATCAACGACGCTTGGCATTTTGCTCGGTTCCGCAGCTGTTACATCTGATGGAAGAACGTAACCCGCACCTACACTGAATATATTAGCCAGAATAAGTCCTAAAATTACTGCAAATGCAGTGGTTAGCAGATAGTAGGCCATGGTTTTTCCGCCGATTCTTCCCAGCTTCTTTACATCCCCCAGTCCGCAAGTTCCTACTACAAGAGATGCAAGTACCAAAGGTACAATTATCATTTTGATAAGATTCAGGAACAAGGTACCGAAGGGTTTAATCCATGCATTGGCCACGTCAGGGGAACCCTGAAGCAAAATACCTGCAAGTATACCTGCAACAAGGCCAATCAAGATTTTGGTGGATAACTGCATTTTTTTCACTATAACACCTCCTCTTATATCTATATTTAAGGTAACATACTAAAATGTCTTTTGTCCATTGATTTTTATAATATTTTTAATATTTTCAACACTCTGGAGACTAATGCCAAATTTAGACATAAAGCGAATTTTTGTAAATGATTCCGCCGGGCAAAAGTTGACAATACACCAATCATGAATAATAATAGTTATGATATAAATTACTGCAGACAGGTGGAGAAGGCAAATGAGAATAAGAAATAACCCAAAAGCTATTGAGATAATAAAACAATATGATGAAATCGTAATATTCCGTCCGGTGGAATGCAAGGGCAAATGGAATGAATATTTTGCAGGGAGAAGCGGCAGCAAGCCGGATGCTCCGATACGCGCAGAACTTGGCATGGGCAGGGGAAAATTCATATCAACGCATGGATTGCTTTATAAAGATATAAACTTCATTGGAATAGACCTCAGGCATGAGATAATTCTCTCGGCTCTTATGAAAGTGCTTGAAAAGGAGCTTCAGAACGTTATACTTATACCTTATAACATTTTAGACATTGAGGATGTCTTCGAAGCTTCTGAAGTGGATACATTTTATATAAACTTCTGTGATCCCTGGCCAAAGGTCAGACATGCCAAGCGAAGGCTGACTCACAGGCTCTTTCTGGAAAAGTACAGAGCCCTTTTGAAGAATGAGGGAAAAATAGAATTCAAAACAGACAGCAGAGAGCTTTTTGATTTTTCTATAAATGAATTCAAGGCCTCCGGCTTTGAAATACTTGACCTGACTTACGATCTTCACAATGAGAATTATCCCGGGAATATCACCACAGAATATGAAGAGAAGTTCATCAAAAAGGGCATTAAGATAAACAGACTGGAAGCGGTAAAAAGATAGAAAGCAATGTTACAACAGAAGAATAATGCGTCCCGAGACATGGGGACGCATCATTCTTCAGATACCTGCTACTCCACTTTAAAGGTATATGTAAATTCCGGATTCAGAGAATGCCCTATCTTATCCTTCAAAGTGATTCTCACCTTGTATTCACCTTTTTTCAGCGGCTTTGCCGGAATGTAGCTTATTTTTCCCGTTTCAGGTTCAAATTTGGCTTTTACGGCAGAATCGTTAATATACATCTTTATGGAAGCAGGATCGATACCATAACCTCTGTCAGCCGCAATTACCCCTATCTCCTGAGCTTGACCTGGAAGCCCTTCAGTGCTTTCGGGCAGTACCGATACTATCACAGGATCGTAATAGTCTTTATCAAGTTTGTATATTGCCATTACATCATCAAAATATATGCTGCCGGAATTCTTATTATCCTGAGCTGTCTCGGCCAGATATATCTGCTCAAGTGCTATTGGGTATTTCTCATCTTTCGGCAATTCGGCATATACATACTTCCAGCCTTTCCAATCAAGTCCTCCGGACTTGGTGAGATCAAATACCTTTTTCTCTCCCGCCGAGTTAATATAGTTCCCTCTAAGCCAGTGACTGCTTCCGTCACCATATACCCATACTCCAAGCTCAATAGGCTTTCCAATTATTGTTACCGGTTTCTTAAAGGTTACATAAGCGGCTGATGTACCTGTAGTATTTTCGAAATCATAATCAAGTCTTAAGGAAATATTTCCTACCCTTACCGGTTCCCCCTTCTGATTATGTCTTATAGCTGCCTTGCTTCTTATTTCTTTTGCTTCCACATTGTCAAGAGTTCCAAAGTCAGCAACAATTACGGGTGTCTTGCCCACCTTTGCTCCAACGGCTGCTGTGACAGTTCCTGCAGAAGCTGTTATTTTACCATGTCCATTTTTATTTCCTGCCGTGAAAACTCCATCTTTATCCACTGTCCCCAATCCGCCTTCAACTGTCCACTTGACGGCAGAGGGACTTATTATAATATTTTCACCGTTTTCGCCAGAGGCTTTCACTTGCAGTTGTATCTTTTCTCCCGGATCAAGAAGCACAAAATCATTTGTTACCGAAAGAGAGCTTACCTTGTCCACTATTTCAACAAGCATTTTGCTTTGTGTATTCCCAACCGCAGCATATATATATCCTTTGCCCGCCTGGCTGCCGGAGTTATATGTGCCGTCTGCAGCTATCTTGGATGTCTTTACATCAATTCCGAACCTTATTTTGCCCATATCCCCAGGCAGAAGATTGTAATACTTGTCCAAAACGTAATAGGACGGCTTGAAGGAGCTGTTCTTATATATCTTGACACTTGTATCCTTGAATCTCAATATTGCAGGGTCTGATAACGGTGCTTCAGATACAAGCTGTACTGAATTTCCCACATATCTTTCTCTTCCGTCAGAAGGGTTGTTTGCCAGCTTTGCAACAGCATCTCCCTGCTTTCTTACAGCCATGGCCGTTGACCCCCCGCCGTCGAGGTTTATGGCATCTTCCACTCCTTGACTCAGGAAAAACTCCGCCAATTCATATAGGGTCATTCCATCGCTGTACCCGGGCTGCCTTCCGTCAACCGTAACCATATAAATCTTATTATCCTTTATTCCTATCGCTGTCCTCGGATGCCTTTGCAAGGCATCTGCCCTTTCCTTTACCTTAGCAGAGATCTTCCCCCCTTCAAGAAGCATGGGCGCCCCGGATACCGCAAAATCCAGGTTTTTCTTGTCAAAATCTACAAAGAAGCTCATCTCAGCACCGGAAGGAACTCCGGCAAGCTGCTTGAATGCTTTGACAGGCATGGAAATAACTACTCCGTCCGAAGGTATTTCTGTAATTTTGGAGTTTGGAATTATCTTTTCAATTTTACCTGTATATCGCTTCCCTGCTTTAAGCGGAAGTTCAACACCTCTTACTATGATATCAGTCCCGGCAGCTGTATTTACTGTTGTCTTTCCAAAGAATGGAGTGTAAATAACGGTCTGATCCGCCCACCTGAGCCTGTTAACTGAGTCTACCGGATATTGTATGTACTTATATGCGGCAGCACCTTCCATATTCAAAGTATCGATGAAGCAATCTCCCTTATCGGTAACTCCAAGTATAGTTGAAGTCTTTACTGCAGTCTTGATTTCCCCTTCTACTATACTGGTACCGTAAGTAAGCCCCTTGACTGTCGTCATGTCAAAAAAATCTCCATTGACTGCACCGATTACTCTTTTATTCTCACTATTTTTCTGCGAAGCCTGATAAGACACCGGCTTATTCGTCAGGCTGCTTCCGCTGTCAGCAACCTCTATACTGATATATTTGGTATCAAATTTACTCTCTATCATGTTGACCATAAAGTTCCCGTTAGGGGTTATGTAATTCATATTCCTATAATATGTACCGGGGCCAATGTGCTGCCCGTCTTCAATCAGTTTGGCCGATTCCAGAGAATAAACCGCTGCCGGAAATGTTATAGATGCTATAAGCAGTACAACCAATATCTTTGTTAAAAGCTTGCTGTTCCTATTATTTCTTTTCATAATCACTACCTCATTCATTATTACTTTAAATCAGGCTATTGCTTGAGCCTTTCACCAGTCTTTCATATGCCTATTTTACCAGACTGTCCCTGCATTTTCAGCAAAGTAACCTATATGTAATATTACAATTTATATACAACCGGTATTACCGTTACCCCCAATGCCCTCCTGTATATTTAGACGAAAAAAAAAGCTTATGGTTTCATAAAAAAACCAGCATATCAAAATTCAATGCCGGTCTGTCTTATTCCTAATTTAATAAGGCCATTCCTTGAGCTTTTCCAGGTCAAATATCGTAATTGTATTCTTTTCGATTCCTATCAAATGCTCTTTTTTGAAAGCAGTAAGTGCTCTTATCACTGTCTCTCTGGTAGTTCCCACTAAATTTGCAAGCTCCTGTCTGGATATGCTGATGTCCAGATTTACTCCCTTGCTGCTTTTTCTGCCGTAATCTTCGGCAAGCTTTACCAAAGCCTGGGCAGTCCTTTCATATGTATCGTAAAGCGCCAGATTCCTGATCTTCATATGTGCCTCTACAAGTCTTTTGTTCAGGTACTTGATCAGCTGAAGAGACAGGTCCGGATTTTCCTTTATGACTTTTTCCAAATCCTCGTTTTTTATTATTCCTATTTCCGCTTCTTCAAGAACCTCTGCCGTAGCCGGATATTCCGTATTGCTGAAAAGGGTTACTTCTGCAAAAACATGCCCTTCATTTAATACATGCAGTATATGCTCCCGCCCATCTCTTGAAAGCTTCGAAACCTTGACAAGGCCGGACTTTATATAGAAGAAGGCCTCCCCCGGTTCTCCCTCCATGAATATTATTCTGCCCTTTTCATATTTGCGGACTCTTGATATCTTATAGATTTTCTCTAGAAATTCATCCTCAAGCTCTGAAAAGATGCTTATCTGCCTAAGATAATCATGATTATTCATACAAATTCTTCTCCCTTTCACCTCTTTATATACCTATTTTACCAAAATGCCCTTGAATTTTCAGTAATATAATAAATAGCAGTCCTGTTCAAGCATTTTACTGCTTACACATGACTGCCGCTGTTTCAGAAAACAATATAAGTTTTGATCAACACTTCTCCGGGGATATTCCACTTGCCCTATCAAGCTTTAGCTTAGACTTGTCTACAATCCTGACAACATCCGCAACGTTAACACAGTGGTCGCTGATTCTTTCAAGATTGGTCAGTATCTCTAGGAAAAGCACTCCTGCATTTATATTGCATTCCCCTTTGTTTATCCTGCTGATATGGCTTTCTCTAAATGAATCTCTTAGCTCGTCAACCTTTTTCTCATAAGTATCTACTGCTTTGACATAAGCAGTTTCCTTGGTGCTTAAGGCCAAAAATGCATTGTCCATTGCCTGTTCGACATTTTTATATATTTCTCTTAGTTCCTCCATTGCATAATTGGAGAAGGATACTTTATTATCCAGCTTGTATTGGACTATCTCTCTAAGGTTATCCGCATGGTCTCCTATTCTCTCCATATCATGTACCGTATTGAACAGCATCCCTACCATTTTTCGCTGGTCATCCCCTATTGCGGAATGCATTACCTCCTGAAGAAACTCACCTATTTTTCTTTCCAATTCATTTATAACTTTCTCATTGTTCAGTATTTCATCCAGAACTCTCTCGTCATTATTAAGAATTGCCTGCATTCCTTTTTGTACATTGCACTTTGCAATCTCTCCCATTCGGATAATCTCTTTTACAATTTGCCCCACAGCTATTGAGGGTGTCTCCAATATTCTTTTGTCCAGATACTTTAATGCAAATTTATCATACACATCTTCTCCCGGCAGTACTTTAGTCACGAAAGTAATAAGCATTGCGGAGAAGGGCAGCAGAATAACGGTATTTGTAATGTTAAATAAGGTATGAGCATTGGCTATTTGTCTTGCAGGCTCTGAAGCAGTCATAACTACTATTGAAGATACCGGGTGCAATATAAGCATGAATATTATCGTACCTATAATCTTAATTGTCACATGCATTATAGCTGCTCTTTTAGCTGTCAGGTTTGTGCCTATACTAGCAATAAGGGCGGTAACACATGAACCGATATTGTCACCAAATAATATCGGCAATGCTGCTTCGATAGGAACCAGCCCCTGCATAGCCAGAGTCTGAAGTATACCGACAGTTGCGCTGCTGCTTTGGACTATTGCAGTTAACAGCAGCCCGGAAAGAACCCCCAGAAGCGGATTATCCTCCAGGCCTATCATGAATCGTGTGAATTCAGGTATGTCTTTCAACGGCTTCATTGCGTCGCCCATCATATTAATGCCCATGAACAGTATACCAAACCCAATAATTAACTCACCCAGGTGTTTACGCGATTTTTTCCTTGAGAATAACACAAGTATTGCACCGATAATAATAGCATAGGGGACTATGTTGGTAAGCTTAAAGGCAATTATCTGAGCGGTCATTGTAGTGCCTATATTTGCTCCCATTATTACCCCTACTGCCTGTGAAAGATTCATTATTCCTGCATTGACCAGGCCAATCACCATTACTGTGGTGGCACCGCTGCTTTGAATAACTGCTGTAATTGCCGTACCTACCAGGACCCCGATATACTTGTTTGTTGTAAGAATCTCCAGCAGCTTTTTCAATCTGTCCCCTGCAGATTTCTGAAGAGCATCCGACATTATCTGCATACCATAAAGGAAAAGGCTCAAACCGGCAAATAGTGCAATAATCACATCAAAACCCAAAACTCCACCTCCATGGCAAATAAAATGCAGTACCCAGTTAATTATACCTGTTTGACAATTCGACATCAAGTACCATAAACAAAAAGAACAAGCTTACCAAAAGCTTGTACAACTGATTATTCTGCTATGCCGGAAAAAAAACAAAGCAAGCCTATACTGACTTGCTTTGTTTTTATAAACCTGCTTTTCAATCAATACCATACATAAGGTTCATTGTCTGTACCGCTTGACTTGCTGATCCTCTTACAGCATCATCAAGAATTGTAGTCACTGTTATCTTACCGGTATCTGCATCTGTCGAGGCTGATATGGAGCAAAAATATTTGCCTGATCCGTTCCTTGCCCCATTTATTGTATCAGTGTCTAAAACTTCAATTAAAGGGCTAAACTTGTAAAAATCTCTGTAAATCTCTGAAATATCGTTTCCGCAGAATCCGTTACCGGGTTCGGCTGTTATAGATGTAATAATCCCTTTGATTCCCGGAATGATATATGATGTATATGAAGATAAGGCGTTCTTGCCGAATAACGCAAGCATCTGCCCCTTTACTTCTTCAGCATAGTCCCTGCTTTCCATTTTATATATCTTGCTGTCACCGTCAGTGGCAATGTCTGTACATTCAAGCTTATCTCCGCATCTGAGGCAGGAGATCCCCGACTTGGATTCAATAACCGCAGTATTCATATCAATCAGATTGCCTGCAGCCAGAGGCGCCAATCCCAGCATTGCACCGGTGCAATAACTGCTTGGGTTTGCAGCTATGGATACATCCTTCATCTTATCCTTATAAAGCTCAGACAACCCATATACTGAGCCGGGATATGCGCTGCCGCTCATATGCTGCTTATCACCTATATCTATTATTTTTTTTCCATTGGAAAGTGCTTTTGAGTATATATCCTCTGCTATAGTGCCGGAAAATCCGTTAAATATAACGTCTGCCCTGTTAATTGCATTCATCATCTTCAAATACCCTGCACTCATTCCATTGCCTCTGCTGAAGCCGCATCCGGATTCATTAAGCTCCTGCAAGTCCAACATAGCGCTCACCTGCGCTGATTGATGCCCGGCAATCAGCTTTGAGAGTTCTTCTCCAAAATATCCCTTTGCCCCCAGAATTCCAACCCAAATCATAAATACCTTCCCCCAATATATGCTACATCTTAAGTGTTCCTGCAAAATGATTCACAAACTCTCGTCCGCGCAATACAGCCTCTCTGACCCTCTGTTCGGAAGGTCCTCCCTCAGTATTTCTTCTTGACAAGCATACTTCAGGCTTCAAAAACTCATATATCTCTTCTTCTATACAGCAGGAAAACTTCCTGAATTCGTCCATGGAGAGCTCTGTCAGTTCCTTATTGTTGGCAATACAGTACTTCACCATTTCGCCCGCCGCCTCATGGGCATCCCTGAAGGGCAATCCTTTTCTTACCAGATAATCAGCCAGATCAGTGGCATTCAGAAATCCGCCTTTAAGATTGTTCATTATTCTTTCTTTGTTTATTGCAGTAGCTTTAAGCATTGGAATAAATACTGAAATACAGGACTTAAGAGTGTCCCCCGCATCGAAAACCGATTCCTTGTCTTCCTGCATATCCTTATTGTAGGATAGCGGAAGCCCCTTCATAATAGTAAGAAGAGTAATCAGTTCTCCATATACCCTGCCCGTCTTACCTCTTATAAGCTCTGCAATATCAGGATTCTTTTTTTGCGGCATAATACTGCTTCCTGTACTGTAGCCATCATCCATCTCAATATATCCGAATTCCCCGGTATTCCATATAATCAACTCCTCGCAGAACCGGCTGAGATGCATCATTCCAAGGGCACAACAGCTGATAAACTCAATTGCAAAGTCCCTGTCCGATACCGCGTCTATAGAATTCTGCGTAATATCCGAAAATTTCAGAATTTCCGCAACCATTTTTCTGTCTATGGGATATGTAGTCCCTGCAAGGGCACAGCTCCCTAAAGGCATTACATCCATCCTTTTCATGCAGTCTTTAAATCTGCCCATATCCCGTTTGAACATTTCAAAGTAAGCCATAAAATGATGTCCCAGGGTTACAGGCTGTGCTTTCTGCATGTGCGTATATCCCGGCATTATAGTACCGGCGTGTTCTTCCGCCTTGTCAAGCAGCAAAGCTTCAAGCTCCGTCAGCAGGTTCAATATCCTATGGATTTCTTCTCTGAGATACATCCTGATATCCAGAGCCACCTGATCATTTCTGCTTCTTGCAGTATGAAGCTTCTTACCCGTCTCACCTATTTTTTCGATTAGAAGCTTTTCAATGTTCATGTGAATATCTTCCGCATCCTTTTTCAGGTCTATGCTTCCGGATTCAAGCTCCTGTCTGATTTCCTCCAGCCCATTTACAATTTCTGCTGCTTCACCGGCACTGATTATGCCGCATTTTCCAAGCATGATCGCATGGGCTTTACTCCCTTCGATATCCTGCAGGTACAACCTCGAATCAACGGAAATCGAAGAGTTGAAATCCTCAGCTTCAAGTGCAGTATTCTTACTGAACCTTCCTCCCCAGAGTTTCATTTAACCTATCTTCCTTTCCCCCTGCTGCTTGGCCAGTTTTGCTTTCATAAGCGCCATTACCTCTATGGGCAGACCAAACAAGTTGATAAAGCCTTCAGCATCCTTTTGATTATAAATATTGTCTACATTCTCGCCGAAGGTTGCAAAATCCTTGTTGTACAAAGAATATATTGAGTCCATTCCGGAGATTACACAGGAACCCTTATAAAGCTTCATTGTCACTACCCCTGTTACATTTTGCTGAGTAGAATCAACAAAAGCATCTAAAGCTTCCTTTAAAGGAGTATACCATAAGCCGTTATATACAAGATCTGCATACTGGTCAGAAACCATCTGCTTGAATCGCATCGTCTGCTTGTCGAGAGTTATATATTCCAACTCTTTATGGGCGGAGCAAAGTATGGTACCGCCGGGAGTTTCATATACTCCCCTTGACTTCATTCCTACAAGCCTGTTCTCAACCAAGTCTATCAGGCCTATACCGTTTCTGCCGCCTATTTCATTAAGTTTTTCTATCAATTCCAAAGGCTCACAGGCAATACCGTTAAGCTTCACAGGTATTCCCTTATTGAATTCAATTTCAACATACTCCGGCTTGTCGGGAGCATTTTCTGGCGCCGTTGTCAGCATATAAATATCCGTAGGATGAGGATTTTTAGTATCTTCCAAATCCACTCCCTCATGGCTCAAATGCCAAAGATTCCTATCCATACTGTATGGGCGCTCTTTGGAGACAGGAATGGGAATTCCTCTTGCTGCCGCATAATCTACTGCTTCTTCTCTGGACTTTATAGTCCACTCACGCCACGGAGCAATGACTTTAATACTCGGATTCAAAGCTTTTATTGTCAGTTCGAAACGTACCTGATCATTTCCTTTACCGGTGCATCCGTGAGCAATATATGCTGCTCCTTCCTTCTCTGCAACCTCTACGAGCTTCTTTGCAATCAGCGGTCTTGCCATTGCTGTTCCCAGAAGATATTTACCCTCATATACAGCTCCGGCTTTTACAGTAGGCATTATATAATCCTCTGCAAATTCTTTTTTTGCGTCTATTACATAAACCTTCGAAGCTCCTGTGCTCAATGCCTTATGCTTTATCGGCTCCAGTTCGTCTCCCTGACCAACATCAACGCAGCATGCAATTACGTCCAAATCGTAGTTTTCCTTTAACCAGGGAATTATTATCGAGGTATCCAGCCCTCCGGAATATGCAAGAACTACTTTTTTCTTATTAGTATCCATATTTGTGACTCCCCCTATTGTATTAGTAGTATAATAATAATTATAATTATAATAACTAATGTATAAATATGCAAGTACTAATTACAATATTCATAAATTTTTTTTGCTTTATGAATTTATATTCACATAAAAAAGGGTGCCGTAGTTTTACGGCACCCCTTCGGTCATATTCTCTTAAAACCTTATTACCTGTCTTCTCATGCCCACATTAAGCACCAGCCCCACCGCAGCCATATTAGTCAGCAGGTTGCTTCCCCCATAACTGATAAAAGGAAGAGGTATACCTGTTACCGGCATTAACCCTATGGTCATTCCTATGTTCTCAAATATATGAAAAAGAAACATTGATATTATTCCAACGCATATAAGCATTCCATAATCATCCTTTGATACCTTTGCAATATGTATGCATCTTAAAAGCAGCCACAGGAACAGCATCATCAAAACCAGAGCTCCGACCAGCCCCAGTTCCTCTCCGATAACAGAAAAAATAAAATCTGTATGCCTCTCCAATATGAAACCAAGATTGTTTTGTGTGCCTTCAAAAAGTCCCTTGCCCAAAAATTGTCCTGATCCTATAGCTGTTTTTGATTGTATTACATGATAGCCCGCACCCATAGGATCCAATTCAGGGTTCAGGAATACAAGGATTCTATTCTTTTGATATGGTTTCAAAAAAAGCTTCCATATTATAGGCAGGCTGATTAAAAAACTCCCAAAGGCCCCTGCAATTATTTTGTAGCTTATACCTGCAGCAAAAAGCATGAAAATTGAAATAAAAATAAATACCAAAGCCGTACCAGTGTCCGGCTGCAGCATTATCAAGCCAACAATCAGGCCCAAGTGCAGCATTGCAGGTAATACATCAATCAGCTTGTTCAAGTTATCCTTCTTTTTCTCCAGGTACTTGGCAAAGGTCAATATATATCCTATCTTTACTACCTCAGAAGGCTGCATGTTCACCGGGCCCAAGTCAATCCAGCCCCTGGTTCCCTTTGTAGAAAAGCCTATAATCAAAACCAGGGTCAAAAGAAAAACATTGGTTATATAGATAAGAACATAATTATCTCCGAAGGTCTTGTAATCAATGAGCAGAATCAGGATTACTCCGATTATTCCTAAAATAAAAGCAATAATCTGTACCTTAAGAGTACCCATAGAGCCTCCGCTCCTGATATGAGTAGCGCTTGAAATTGATATCATGCCATATACAATAAGCAGTATAGTGGATATTACTATGCCCAAATCTATATTCTTAATGAGTTTCCTGTCTACAAGATTCTCAATCTTCACAAAATCATTCCTCTTCTGTATTTCAATACTTAATATTATTCTAACATAAAAAATTCAACTTTGTTTTATTTTTTTCGCTTTAATTCATACGGCACAACATGCCTCGCCTAATATCCAGGCACATTATAAAATATCCGTAGCTTTTTGATTTATGAGGCCTGAATTCCATGAATCCTCGCGATCTGTAATACATCTCATTCCTTTTATTATATATCGCAGGCACTCCAAAGAGAATGTACTTTATCTGTCTTCTGTCATCATCCTCATCTTCATCTTCATATCTGACACCAAGTATATAGTCCTTCCTGTCTATCATCATGCTGCAGCCTCCAGATAAGAACGGATACCCTAAAGGCATCATGTAACCCATGTACGGAACTGACACACTGTTTATCTCATATATGTCATCTCCTACCTTGAACCAGCTGTAGCCTCTCTCTTTTTCAAAGGGTTCGTACCTTCTCAGCCTTCTTATCATCCTTTTAAGCCTGCTGTACATTCCCCCGCTGTAATACGGCGATACAGTATGCTTGCAAGTCTCTTCATCCTCACAATAGTATTCTTTTATATCTTCATATTCAATTTTCTCTTTTGACGGTTTTACTTTTTCTATTTCGCAGGGTTCTTCCATAGGAGCAATCGGAGGACACTCGGGTATTACTATTTTAACCTCCACCTTGCTTTCAGGTATGATTGCCGGCTCCGGTGCAGGCTGTATCACGACTTCCGGTTCAGGCTCCGGCTCGGGCTTCGGCTCGGGTTCAGGAACAGCTTCCATAATGGGGGCAGGTGCCGGCTCAGGCTTCGGAGCAGGGGTCTCAACAACAACCGGTTCAGGCTGTGGAGCAAGCGGAACATGTATCGGCGGCTGCGGTATTTCCGGAACTATTTCTTCGATCTCTATTTTCTTATCTATCCTGGGCGCCTCTTGAACCTTAGGCTTGTTTACTATATCGTATTTGCTCTTCCATTCCAGCTTATCCCTCCCGGTATAACCGGAAAGCGGTATGGATGATCCGCAGGTCACAGCAGCAACATTGAAATCTCCAATACTCAAACCGCTTTTCATAACATTATCCGGCTCAAGTTCATAGGAAAGCTCTCCTCTCCCGCTCCCATCAATTATTATCTTTCCCACATCCACTGCCAGCTTCTTGGCTGATGACACAAGAATCAATCTATACTCAACCCGATCTTCAAGCTTAATATTCTGAATAAACGCATTGAGCCTTACCTTATTATTCTTCACTTCAATTTTTACATAACCTGTCGGTATTTTTCCAGGTGACAATTCATATCCTTTGTCATCTTCCTGAAGTATTATAAAATATCTTTTATATTCATTATTTGATGCCACATAATAACCCCCTTCTATACATAGTCATTACTAATATATGTATGAGGGGGGTAAAAGTGAACAGATTTTTTCTGTTTTATCAGGAATACAGGTCGTTGGCAATTCTCGCAAATTCCTCCAGAGACAATGTCTCGCCTCGTCTCTTTTCATCAATGCCATTTCTTAATAATACATCCTTAAGCTCATCTTTTGTTTTTCCCAGATTCCCTGCAGTCAAAGCATTCAACAGGGTCTTTCTTCGCTGGCCGAAGGAAGCCTTCACTACTCTGAAATACATTTTTTCATTTTTCAAATTTACGGGAGGCTTATCCCTGAAGTCCAGCTTCAATACCATTGATTCAACCTCAGGCTGCGGCATGAATGAATCAGGAGGAACTACAAGGATCTTGCGGGGTATGCATCTGTATTGTACTGCCACTGTAAGGGCTCCATAATCCTTTCCCCCGGGGGCAGCACAAATCCGCTCTCCTACCTCCTTCTGAACCATAATGGTAATGCTCCTGAGGTTAATATCCTCCTCCAATAACTTCATTATTATAGGAGTTGTAATATAGTAAGGCAAATTTGCCACTACCTTTACAGGAGAACTGCCGAACTTTTCTTCAAACATCTTTTTCAAATCCAGCTTTAGAATATCTTCATTGATTATCTCTACATTTTCATACCCGAACAGTGAAACCCTAAGTATCTGTATAAGCTTCCTGTCTATCTCCACCGCCAATACCCTGCCTGCTTTCTCACAGAGTATCTGTGTCATTACCCCCAGTCCGGGGCCTATTTCAAGAACACAATCCTCCTTTGAAAGTTCTGAGCAGTCTATGATTGTCTTTAAAACAGTTTCGTCCGTCAAAAAATTCTGCCCAAACTTTTTTGCCGTCTTAAAATCATACTTCTTCATCAAATCCAAGGTTGACGTTTTAATTGACGCTTCTTTCATATAAATCATCCTTTTCAGTATTGCTCTGATATTTTTTCCAAAGCTGCTTCAAGTTCCTCTCTGCTTATACCATACCTATTCAAACGGTTAATGAACTGCTTTGCGTTTGAATAGCCTATACCTAATGCGGAACCCAGCCTGTTCCTCAGTTCAGATGAGTTTTGCCCTCCCATAAGGCCATAAAATGCCAAATCTTCGCTTGTAAATGTCGTCTGTACTTCTTCCAGCTCGTATTTAGCCAAAGACAGAGCTCTTAATATACTTTCGGGAGCTGCATTCTCCACACCGATATCTCCCTTTGCTTCAGCCTCTTCCTTAGACAGGAAAGCATGTTTTACTCCTTTGACTTTATCGGAAATTGTCTTCCTTATCTTCTCTCCCATAAAATCGGGATCGGTAAGAACAATCACTCCGTGCCTCTCCTGAGCAGTCCTTATCCTTTCCAGTATACTTCCGTTTATACCAAAACCACTGG
>JAKJBT010000136.1 GCA_022706865.1 Bacillota bacterium | reverse complement strand
ACCCTATCCCTCATCAAAAGCAATATAGACAACTATGTCGGGGAAAGAGTCGTACTTAGAGCTAATAAAGGCAGAAAAAAGATAAGCATCAAGCAAGGTGTGATAGAGAAGACATACCCAAGTATATTTTTAGTCAGAATTGAAGGAGAGGTACCGGAGGACTTCGGGAGGACAGTTTCATTCAGCTATTCAGATATACTGACAAAATCTATCGAGCTATTTGCATGTAAGGATAATGTAAAGATAGGATGTATGTAATAAATATAGCCTTGTGAGGCAAAAATTGAGACCCGATAAGGGTTCTTAATTTTTTTTGTCTTTTTTTGCGTTTGGAATAAATAATTTTTTATTCCAATATCTAAATTTTTATGCATACAATGCATAAATACAGTAAAGTCTATCAAATGAGTGCAAAGCAGTTTGAATAAGGATAATGGCAATATTACCCAGGCACCTAATAATTATTCACGGTGCATTTGAATTAATATGCAAGCATTTGGGATAAAATGGGAAAGCCGTTTAAATATAGAGATTAAGCCACTTGTACAGTAATTTCTATTTGTATATACTAATGGTAATCCATCTTCTGAAAGGAGAGTAAAAGATGTTTGATGAGGAAAGAGGGCCTTTCTTGAATGTGACATCCGAAATCGGCAGATTAAAAGCTGTCCTGCTGCATAAACCGGGCAAGGAATTGGAGAGGCTTACCCCGGATTATCTCAGGGACCTTTTGTTTGACGACATCCCATGGCTGAGGAAAATGAGGGATGAGCATGATGAATTTGCGGATGTTTTGAGACAGAGAGGCACAGAGGTCTATTATATCGAGGACTTGCTTACAGAAATACTGACAAATTTAGATGTTAAAAGAAACCTGATTAATGATATACTGATTAACAGCAATATAGAAAATCATGAACTGCGCGAATTGATATTTTCATACATATTTGAAAAAACTCCTGCGGAAGCAGCAGAGATTGCCATAGCAGGGCTCAACAAAAAAGACATACAAGATGTTGATAGGGAGTACAGCCTCTCAGATTACATAAGAAAAGATTATCCCCTATACATAAATCCAATACCGAATCTATATTTTATGAGAGATCCCTTGTCTATTATCGGTAACGGAATTTCAATCAATTCCATGCAGACAAATGCAAGAAGAAGAGAACCCATGCTAATAAAATATATATATGACTACAATCTGCTTTTCAGAAAAGAATACTCCCAAATATGGTATAATTACACCATACCGCACAGCATAGAAGGGGGAGATATTCTGGTGCTGAGCAAAGAGGTGGTGGCAGTGGGCTGCAGTGAAAGGACTTCAGCCAACGGCATCGAAATACTTGCGAGGAACCTTTTTGCCGGGAACAATGATATCAAAGAGGTGCTGGCGGTTCAGATACCTCCTCTTAGGGCATTTATGCATCTGGATACGGTGTTCACAATGGTTGACAGGGATAAGTTCACAGTATACCCGGGAATACTTGACAGGGTTGATGTTTACAGGCTTACTCCCGGAGGCAGAAACGGCATAAAGGTCACACCGGAAAATGATCTTGTGGGAGCTCTTAAAAAGAGCCTCAAGCTTCCTGCGGTAAGCCTCATACAAAGCGGCGGCGGAGACACGATAACAGCTGCAAGGGAGCAGTGGAACGACAGTACCAATACACTGGCGATAGCTCCCGGTGTAGTAGTGACTTATTCAAGGAATGAAGCCTCCAATGAGGTCCTTAGGAAGCATGGGATTGAGGTGCTGGAAATAGACGGTTCGGAACTTGTAAGAGGCAGAGGAGGCCCAAGGTGCATGAGCATGCCTTTGGTAAGGGAAGATTTATAAAATAATGTTTTTAAAAGGAGAGATTTTTAATGGCAGTCAATCTTAAAGGAAGAAGTTTTCTTACATTAATGGATTTTTCACCCTTGGAGATCAGGTACTTGTTGGACCTGTCCCGCGATTTGAAGGCTAAGAAAAGAGCAGGCATATACAATTATCTGCTTAAGGGAAAGAACATAGTCCTTCTTTTTGAAAAAACCTCTACAAGAACAAGATGTGCTTTTGAGGTGGGAGCTCTTGAAGAAGGAGCCCATGTAACCTATCTTGACCAGTCCGGTTCACAGATGGGCAAAAAGGAATCTCTTGAAGATACAGCCAAGGTACTGGGAAGGTTTTATGACGGGATAGAATACAGAGGCTTCAAGCAGTCGGTTGTGGAGGACCTTGCCAAATACTCCGGAGTACCTGTATGGAACGGCCTTACGGATGTAGACCATCCGACACAGATACTTGCGGACATGCTTACAATTGAAGAACATGTTGCAAAGCCCCTTAACAAGGTCAAGGTCGTATTTTGCGGCGATACCAGGAACAACATGGCATATGCATGGATGTACGGCTGTGCAAAAATGGGCATGCACTTTACGGCATTGGGGCCGGAGGAGCTGAGCCCCAGCCAGGATATATTGAATAAGGTGAATGAAGTTGCCAAGGAAACAGGTGCGGTTATTGAAGTGGCTCATGACATTGATGCAGTAAAGGGCGCGGATGTCATATACACAGATGTCTGGGCATCCATGGGCGAAGAGGATAAGATTCCTGAAAGAGTCAAATTGCTTACACCTTATAAGGTTACTATGGAAATGCTTGAAAAAACCGGCAATCCGGATGTCATATTCATGCACTGCCTGCCGGCATTCCATGACTTTGAAACAAAACTGGCAAAGGAAATGAAGGAAAAGGGATACGATATCAGGGAAGTGACTGATGAGGTATTCAGAAGCAGGCACTCCGTAGTATTTGACGAAGCGGAAAACAGGATGCATACAATCAAGGCCGTAATGGTGGCAACATTATAAATATAAACACGAATACGAGGAATTTGAGTCAAACGGATGGAATTTAAAATGTTTTTTATGAAGGGGTAGGATTTATGTCAGTGATAAAGGTCGTAGTAGCATTAGGCGGAAATGCCCTGCAGGAGTCCGGGAAGCCGGCAACCGCAGAAGAGCAGCTTCGGGTAGTGAACAAAACCGCTGAGTATCTTGCGGAAATGAGTATCAGAGGATATGAAATGGCAGTGGTACACGGCAATGGGCCTCAGGTGGGAAGAATACTTCTGGCATCGGAGACTGCCGCGGGAGTTACTCCTGTTATGCCTTTTGATGTTTGCGGAGCAATGAGCCAGGGCTATATCGGATATCATATACAGCAGGGTTTAAGAGAGGCATTAAGGAAGAGGGGCAGGAACATACCTGTAGTTACATTGGTGACACAGGTGGTCGTAGATAAGGACGACCCGGGCTTCAAGAACCCGACTAAGCCGATTGGTGCTTTTTATACTGAAGAAGAGGCTAAAAGGCTTCAGGCAGAAA
>JAKJBT010000135.1 GCA_022706865.1 Bacillota bacterium | reverse complement strand
TAAAGATGCGGTAATAGCATCCATGCTTATCTGTGAGATGGCTGCCTATTACAAGAAAAAGGGAATGACTCTTTATGAGGGGCTCATGTCACTGTTCCGAAAATACGGATTTTATAAGGAAAGCCTTACTTCCGTCACCTTCAGGGGCAAGGAAGGAATGGAGGAGATGGTCAGACTTATAAATGCTTTGAGAGATAAGTTGCCCAAGGAGGTCGGCGGCATTAAAGTGGAAGAGGTAAGGGATTATCTTGATTATCACGGGCCTGTCAGGCTTCCGAAGGAGAATGTGCTTCAATTCATACTGGAGGACAAATCATGGTTCTGCATAAGGCCTTCGGGAACCGAACCAAAATTGAAGATATACTATTCTGTCATAGGAAATGATTGGGAGGATGCCGGGGAAAGAATGGCAAGGCTTAGAGCAGGTGTTGAGGCCATTGTGAAGGTCAGATAGGCAAAAAAGAAGGATATATTGACTCAATAGGGAATATATAGTAATGCATATGAATAAGATACTTGGGGGGGTGTGGACATGTCAGCCAAAAAACTGCTTGTGGTGGACGATCAGCCTGGGGTCAGGTTTCTTATTTGTGAAATATTCAGGGAAGAAGGATACAGTGTTGCCGAGGCTGGCAATTTTGAGGAAGCAATAGAGACAGCAAAAAAGTTCATGCCTGATGTGGCTTTGGTGGACATGAGACTGGGGAATAACAAAGGCTATGACGGAGGAGATATTATAAAAGAGCTTAAGCAATGCATTCCAGAGCTGGTGTCCATAATTGTAACTGCCAACGGTGAGCCGGACAAACTCAACAAGGCTATGATGAACGGTGCTGTATATTGCCTGGAAAAGCCTTTTACTGTAGGAGAAATTGTTGGTGTAGTAAATGAACAATACGAAAAATATGCGTGGGGGGAGAAAAAATAATGGACAAAGTAATTATCAGACTGAGGATGAGTGCACATGATGCACATTACGGAGGAAATCTGGTTGACGGGGCGAGAATGCTGGGGCTTTTCGGAGACGTTGCAACGGAGCTCCTTATAAGAAATGACGGAGATGAGGGCCTTTTCTGTGCTTATGACAGTGTTGAGTTTCTCGCGCCGGTGTTTGCGGGAGACTATATAGAAGCGGAGGGGGAAATCGTCAAGGTAGGGAATACATCCAGGAAAATGCAGTTTGAAGCCAGGAAAGTAATTCAGGCAAGGCCGGATATCAATGATTCGGCAGCCGAGGTACTGAAGACTCCGGTTGTGGTCTGCAGGGCAAGCGGCACCTGCGTAGTTCCTAAAGATAAACAGCGATTGTAGTGATGTCATACATGGCGTCAAATGATAAAAGGGGGATTCTTTATGGATAAATTAATTATTACTGCGTGCCTGACGGGGGCGGAAGTCTCAAGGGAACAACAGCCCAACCTTCCAATTACTCCCGATGAAATAGCCGAGGCGGCATACCAGGCATGGAAGGCCGGTGCTTCCATAGTTCACGTCCATGCCAGAAAGGCTGACGGCACTCCTACTCAGGATATTGAAGTTTACAGGGAAATCAAAGAAAAGATAGCAGAAAAATGTGATGTCATATTCCAGCCTTCAACAGGAGGAGCGGTATGGCACTCCAAGGAAGAAAGGATACAGCCGGTATATCTGAAGCCCGAAATGGCTTCGCTTAGTACGGGGACATGCAATTTCGGCCATGATGTGTTTATGAATACCGAGGAGTATATGGAATCCTTTGCGAAAGTAATGCAGGAAAACGGCGTAAAGCCTGAAATAGAGGTTTTCGAAAAAGGTATGATTGACAATGCCCTGAGACTGGTCAAAAAGGGGCTTCTCACGCTGCCTCTGCATTTTGATTTTGTAATGGGAGTCCCGGGGGCAATTCCCGGAGAGCCCAGGGATCTGATGCATCTTGTGGGAAGCATTCCCGCGGGCTGCACCTGGACTGTGGCAGGCATTGGAAGGGCGGAGCTGCCTCTGGGTGTAATGGCGATAGTAATGGGGGGACATGTAAGAGTGGGCTTTGAAGATAACATATTCTATTCAAAGGGCGTAGTTGCGGAATCCAATGCCCAGCTTGTAGAAAGGATCGCAAGAATATCGAGGGAATGCGGCCGTGAAGTGGCATCCCCCAATGAAGCAAGGCAGATTTTGAATATAAAGAAATAAATAAAGGATTTTTTAAATTAATGTAGAATTATAAAATAGCTTAGTGTTAACTAGGCATTATTATTCACACGGGGGGTGAGAACGTGCTTTTTGATACGAATATAAGTGCAGCTGTAAAATGCACCCATTGCGGAAGGCTCGCAATCAGGGAGATATCCCTTTTCAATCTGTCAAAGGACAGCATGCTTGAGGGAAGTTGCGAGTGCGGCAAAGGTTTATTCAGAATAAGAAGCAGCGATTCAAAGACCTTCTGTGTTTATATTAATTGCATAGCTTGTGACAAAGAGCATCTTTACGTTTTTAATTCAAGGCAGGTTCTCAGTGAGAAGGTAAAAATACTTAGCTGCCCAAACAGCAAATTGGATATCGCATTTGTGGGCAACAGGAACCTGGTCAGAGAAATGGCTGTAAAGTACCAGAAGGATCTGCAGGAGCTTATCAAGGTACTTGAGGGATAAACAGAGGCACGGGTGTGGTTTTTTGCCCGTGCCTGATTTTTACAAGCCAGCTGATGTATTATTTAGCGATAACTGGAAATAATTATTAAGAGGTGATGGCAGGATTGAACGAATTAATGGAAAAAAGCATGACTGAGCTTAGGGAGCTTGCGAAGTCTTTGGACATCAAGAGCTATTACAAGCTCAGGAAGGATGAGCTTGTAAACGAGATATTGAAAAAAATCCAAGAGGCAAAAATAGCCCAGGGAATAATTCCGCCCCCTCCAAAAGAGGAAAAGCCTGAAGAAGAAATGCCTATCAAAAGAGATACTTCGGAAAAGCCTTTAAGCGATGAAGAAAAGAAATTCCTGGAAAGCAAGGATATTGAAAAGGGCGGCAGGGCTGACGGCATACTTGAGATACTTCCCGACGGTTTTGGCTTTCTCAGGTCGGATAATTACCAGTCGGGGGACAGAGACACATACATATCTCCATCCCAAATCAGGCGATTCAATTTGAGAACCGGCGACAGGATAACAGGAATAACCAGGGCTCCCAAGGAAGGAGAGAAATTTCCGGCACTTCTGTATGTGCAGGGAGTTAATGGGGATAATCCTGAAAGTGTAATCAGAAGGCCATATTTCGAGGATCTCACTCCTATATTCCCCAACAGAAAAATAGTTTTGGAAAGCAATCCTAAAGATTTGTCGACAAGAATTATTGATCTCCTCGCACCTATAGGTATGGGGCAGAGAGGCATGATAGTATCACCTCCGAAAGCAGGAAAAACAA
>JAKJBT010000134.1 GCA_022706865.1 Bacillota bacterium | reverse complement strand
ACTTAGCCCTGTTTAATCTGTCTTGTATGATTTACTTCTGGCTGTATTCGCCCATTTTATCCTTTATGGTTGCATGTGCTGCAGCAAGTCTTGCTATCGGCACCCTGAAAGGTGAACAGGATACATAATTAAGCCCAACCCTATGGCAGAATTCAACGGATGCAGGATCCCCGCCGTGCTCACCGCAGATACCCAGCTTAATATCCGGCCTGGTCTTCCTGCCAAGGTCCACCGCCATCTTTACCAGCTTTCCAACTCCATTCTGATCGAGAGTCTGGAATGGATCCTGGTCGAATATGCCTTTTTTCACGTACTCTTCTATGAACTTGCCTGCATCGTCCCTTGAGAAGCCATAGGTCATCTGTGTAAGGTCATTTGTGCCGAAGGAGAAGAATTCGGCTGTCTTTGCTATTTCATCCGCAGTCACAGCTCCTCTGGGTACTTCAATCATTGTTCCGTACAGATACTCAAGCTTGATTCCCGATTCGGCTATAACCTTATCGGCAGTCTGCCTTACAACCTTCTCAATATACTCAAGCTCTTTCAGCTCTCCTACCAAAGGTATCATTATTTCAGGATGGACATCTATGCCTTTATTCTTTTTAACCTCAACTGCTGCTTCAATTATTGCCCTTGCCTGCATTTCAGCCAGCTCGGGATATGTTACCGCCAGGCGGCAGCCCCTGTGTCCCAGCATCGGGTTGAACTCATGAAGGCTTTCAACCCTTGCTTTAAGCTTTTCAAATTCAACACCCATTGTCTTTGCCAGTTCTTTGATATCCTCGTCTTCCTGGGGAAGGAACTCGTGCAGCGGCGGATCCAAAAGCCTTATGGTAACAGGCCTTTCTTCCATTGCTTCAAATATACCGATAAAATCCTCCTTTTGCATCGGAAGAAGCTTTGCCAATGCGACTTTTCTTTGCTCCACTGTCTCGGATATAATCATTTCCCTTACCGCTGCTATTCTGTCTTCACTGAAGAACATATGCTCGGTACGGCAAAGGCCGATTCCTTCCGCTCCGAATTTCACAGCCTGCGCCGCATCCTTCGGCGTATCTGCGTTAGTTCTCACCTTAAGCCTTCTTACTTCATCGGCCCAGGACATAAGAGTTCCAAAATGTCCTGACATTTCCGGCTCTTTTGTAGGGATAACCCCCTCATAGACATAACCGGTGCTGCCGTTCAGGGAAATGAAGTCTCCCTCCTTATATACCTTTCCGTTAGCCTCAAACTGCTTCAATTCTTCACTGACCTTAAGTCCTTCGCAGCCCGCTACGCAGCACTTGCCCATTCCTCTTGCCACAACAGCAGCATGAGAAGTCATTCCGCCCCTTGCGGTCAGTATTCCCTGAGCCATTGCCATTCCCTCAATATCTTCAGGGGATGTTTCAAGCCTTACCAGTATTACTTTTTCACCATTTTTCGCTGCTTCAACCGCATCAGCCGCTGTGAAGTATACCTTCCCTGAAGCAGCTCCCGGTGAAGCCGGAAGTCCCTTTGCTATTGACACTGCCTTTTTGAGTGCATCTGAATCAAAGTTCGGATGCAGAAGCTGGTCAAGCTGTGCCGGCTCTACCCTCAATACCGCCTCTTCCTTGGTTATCTTGCCTTCCTCAACAAGCTCAACGGCAACTCTGAGGGCTGCAGCAGCCGTCCTTTTCCCGTTTCTTGTCTGAAGCATGAAAAGCTTGCCCTTTTCTATGGTGAATTCTATATCCTGCATATCTTTGTAATGATTCTCCAGAAGATTTGCTACGTTTATGAACTGGTCATAAACCTCCTGATTTATCTCATTGAGCTTTTCAATAGACTGTGGTGTCCTTATCCCTGCAACAACGTCTTCTCCCTGTGCATTCATAAGGAATTCTCCGAATATCTTCTTTTCTCCCGTTGCCGGATTTCTTGTGAAAGCAACTCCTGTTCCGCAGTCATTTCCCATATTTCCGAATACCATTGACTGTACGTTGACAGCCGTACCCAGGTTCCCGGGTATATTGTTCATGGCTCTGTATATTATTGCTCTTTCATTATTCCAGGACCTGAAGACCGCTTTAACTGCCAGCAGCAGCTGATTCTCCGGATTCTGAGGGAACTCCTCACCCTTCTCCGCCCTGTAAATGCTCTTGAACTTCTCCACTACTTCCTTCAAGTCGGAAGCTGTAAGATCGGTATCGTATTTTGCACCCTTTTGTTCTTTTATTTCATCAAGCACTCTTTCAAATTTTGACTTGGGAATCTCCATTACAACATCGCTGAACATCTGGATGAACCTTCTGTAGCTGTCCATTGCAAATCTTTCATTATTTGTAATATCCCTTACAGTCTTAACAACCTCATCATTCAAACCGAGATTGAGAATAGTATCCATCATTCCGGGCATGGAAAACTTCGCACCGGATCTTACCGATACAAGCAGGGGGTTGTTTCCTCCTCCGAAGGTCTTTCCTGTTGTGGCTTCAAGCTCTTTAAGCTTTCCCATTATCTCATCGATAAGCTCGCTCCAGAGCTCTTCCCCTTTGTTATAATATTCGTTGCAAGCCTCCGTAGTAATGGTAAACCCCGGAGGTACCGGCAGTCCAATATTAGTCATTTCAGCCAAATTGGCTCCCTTGCCTCCCAAGAGGCCTTTCATTGAAGCCTTTCCTTCTTTAAAATTGTAAACATACTTCTTCATTCCTGTTCTGCCTCCTTTAATATTTGAAGTATTGTGTTTGCTGTCTCCTCAATCGCCTTATCGGTTACGTCAACTATTCTGCAGCCAATTTTGTTCATTATCTCTTCAGCATATTTATTCTCATAGTCTATTCTTTCCTTGCTGGCATAATTTGCCTGGTCGCTTAGCCCATGAGATTTCAACCTTTCCAGTCGTATCGGGTTAAGTTGGTCTGTACTTATTACCAAGCCGATTATTTTCTTAGGTGATATTTCAAAAAGCTCCTTAGGCGGCTTTACTTCAGGCATCAGCGGTATATTTGCCACCTTTAAATTTTTGGTTGCCAAAAACATACCCAGGGGGGTCTTGGAAGTCCTGGAAATGCCCAACAGCACCAGATCCGCCTTCTTAATGCCTCTCGGGTCCTTGCAGTCGTCATATTTAACCGCAAATTCCATGGCTTCTATTTTGCTGAAGTATTCATCATCAAGCTTTCTTACCGCACCCGGGATATCAGTCGGATGCTGCCCTGTGACCTTTGCAATTGCCTCCACGGCAGGCCCCATTATGTCAACGCAGACTATATTATGCATGGCCGCCTGTTCCTTAAGATATTTCCTGAGCTCAGGCACAACAAGGGTGAACATTATTATGCTGTCCAGGTCTTTGGCCTCGCTGATAACCTCCTGTATGCTCTCTATCTCGGTGACATACGGTATCCATCTGATCCTGATTTCGCATTCGGGATACTGGGCGGATG